>JAQBWV010000280.1 GCA_027624335.1 Planctomycetota bacterium | reverse complement strand
CTGCCTTGAGGTTCGGATTTATCCAGCTGCATCTACTTACTGCAACTGGGCCACTTCACTTGAAATTCCACGGACGTATGCAAGAAGTTCGTCGCCGGTCGCCGCCGCTTCCGCGTCCATAGGAGCCAGCTCGGTTGAGTCGAGGCTCAAATCGACCATCGCCTCAAACCGCGCCAGCTCCTTATCAACAACGAGATGGGCCTCTTCCAATGCGCCCTGGGCTTTGCCGAAGATGCCGGAGACAGCAAATTTGGCTTCCTCGTCATCTTTGACCCACGATTTGACGTCCTCGTACATCTCCAGCTTGGCCTCAAGAAACTCCAGGCTCTGCTGCAGTTTCCCAAGTTGAGCCGGTGCCTGAACACGAAGTTCCTCGAGCTTTGCAAGCCGAGTCTGTCGTCGTTCACGCAGAGTCGATAGAAACGAGATTCGCTCGTTAGCAATCGAAATCGTATTACCTAATCGAGTGACGCGACTCCTGATGCCGGATTCCTCCAGCGTGCGGCCACTGACAAGAACGATCGGCATTCCCGCGGTGAGCCGGTCTTCAATTCCAGCCAGAGCGGACTTCGCCTTTCCAATTTCCTGTTCGGCCGCTGCGATATTGCGATCCAGCATTTTCGAAGCGATTCGCTCGTTGACGACATTGTCATTGATGACCTCAATTCGCTTTGCCGCTTCTGAGATCGCAGCTTTCGCTTCGTTCTTCTTTACATCGCATCGACCAATCAGGTCTTCCAGCTGTCCGCGGGCGGAATCCCTGGCGGAATTCAGCAATGGCCCGGAACTGTCACCCAGGATCCAGCCCATCACAAAAACCACAAACAGCAAAGCCATACCAACCGCAAAGATGTTACGTATCATTTTCAATTACTCCTTTGGAAGAGACTTTCGGCGAAACCATGTCTATGGCTCCTCCCAGCATTGACGGGAAACAGACATCCAGACCAGCAGCGAATACTGCCAGGATCATCAACCAGATCCAGGAGATCAGAAGTAGCTTTCCAGCAGCGACAGCTGTCAGCGTCAGAAAGATTGCGACGGCCATCGCTACCAGCAGCCCAACTCGAAATGAATCGATTCCGACTACCTGAGAGTCAGTCACTCCTGGAGCGCTGACTACGCCCGATGACCACTGCAGCAGACTGCAGCAGAGGAAAGCGATCGCCACAAATCCCAGAAGGTTGGCGACGGCGACGTGGGCAATCAGCCCTGAATCAACGAGCACGGATGCGACGGACTTCTGGATCAGACAAACGATCCAGAGCATCAGAAGAAATGTGCCCACACGAATTGCGAGCATCAACATGATGTCGCCAAAGACAAGAACCAGTGCTGCCAGCAGCACCAGAGCAACAATCCATTCCATTGCACTGTCCTCCCATTAGAACTCAGGCTTGTTTAATGTTTAATCAGGTCGATGGATCCGCTGTCGTGCCTGTGATACGACGCGGTTCCGGGTTCGCTCCCACCAGGAGCCACCCATCGCCACCATTTGCCGACGGGCATCGTCACGGAATCGAGATGCCTGTCTTCGCTTTGCGAACGCCACCGAATCGACGGTCACGGAAATCGCTTCCATGCATTGCGATTCGATGAATCGATAGGGAACGATTCCATAACCAGCGGATGCGCCGAAGTGACGGGCGAGCGGATTGCTTTTGGCCCATTCTCCCCAGCTGTTCCTGATCAGGAATGCTCCTCCACCGATTTCCTCATCGAAGCCATTTGCCGTCAGCCAGTCGTCATCGAGATAGGACACGGCACAGACTGCATGTCCGCCCACAATCTGATCGAGCATGCCAAGTGGCATTGTGAACCGACCTTCGCTGTGGAATCGCAGACTTGCGTAGTGGCTTTTGTAGATCGGTAAGCTGATGCCGACAGCACGGCCGTCAGCGATCTCCGCTTTGACCCGCTCGACGTTTCGTGCCGGCAAGACGGTGCGTGATGCCGGTCGATTTCGTTCTGCTTCGTCAAAAGCGGCATCTGACGGTCGCAGCTTCAGCTCTTCCCGATCTTCAACGTACGGCCAGGACTCCTCAAAGCACGATCCGCATTCCAGAAGGAATGCCGTCGAAAACTTCAGATAGGAACCCTCAGAGTTGGGCAAGCCATCCATGGTCTTGGTGCCCCAGTAGATAAACCGTTCGGCCACATCCGCGTCCGGATCATTCAATTGGGACTCCACCGCGGCTGCAGTTGCGAATGCTGTACATGTCCCCACTCCTCCTTGATTACGCGGCGGACCGAATCGGTCAATCAATGACGCGTAAGAAGGCAGACTGAGAGTGAGGTTGTCAGTCTGCCGGCACTCTTCCATCGAAACTGGAGCGAGAGCGCCACCGACGTGACACGGTGCGTGGAGTGACACACCGCTGTAGTCCGGTGGCGCGTTCAGGCCACACACCTGAAGCGTTTCCCGTTGCGGGAGCCCCGTAAACGCGATCAACATTTCCATGCCGTTTTCAACGCCATGAAGCAGATCAATCACGTGCTTCGTATCCTTATAACCGTGATCAACAAACTTCATGGCGAGTTCTGTCGGCATGTCGGGAAATCGGTCCCGTGCCTTTCTCCTGATCATGGTTCTTCCTCCTTCCCATCCGGAGACGGCACACCTGGCGGGATCTTTCGGATTCGATCCGCCATCTTTTCGAGCTCTTCGATTTCTTTCTTCGGCAGTTGAGTGGCCGCCACATCGACAAGGCGCGATGCTTCAGCAAGCTCGATGCCGAGCAGATCAGCAAGCTGGTCTCGCTGCCGCCAAAACATCAGGGCGAAGGCCCTGGCATCTCTGATGCCGTGACCCGCAAGCACCTGAGCTTGAGCGGAGGAGACGATTTCATTCAGCTTCTCTTTCATGGCGTCCTCACTTTCAAAGGGGTGAAAAGGTTTCTGGTTCAAGTAACGGAGTTCCCAGGTGAGCAGCTCTTCGCTCATCTCCGTCGCCCTGGCCTGAGCAAGGTGCAACAGGTCGGAGTACTTCGATTTCAAACGCTCAAATGTTTTGAGACGAGCTTCAATCGATGCGCCAGAGACTCGCAGTTCCCGGTCGATGTCATTCAGAAACTGCACCTCACGACCCTTAATGATCGAGAGGGCTCGTTTCTGGTGCCGCACGCGCCCGCCTTGAATCTCGAGTTCGATCTTCATCTCCTCGTGGACTTTCCAGCGGACAAATTTCTCTGGTGTAATCGGTCCGGCGCGTTGGGCAGTCCCGGTTCGCACGGCCTCGTCGATCGGTTTCGCTTCGGTCAGGACAGCAGGCGGAGAGAGGTTTCCCTCAGGCGATATTCCCGTGACATGAATTCGTGACGTTGTCGATTCGTTTTCAGAAACTGTCTCCTTGTGGGGCGGGAAATTTGAGGGCGGCGATGCTCGTTCGGGGGGAACGGAAACGAGCCGGTCGAAGGACGACTGGGAAGTCATCTCTTCTTCCGGCTCGCAACCGATCAGAAGCATTCCGAAGAGCCCCGCCACGAAGTGGCTGAGCCGAAGTAGTTTCATGAATCTTTCCTTTCGTCGGTTGAACCGGCTTCTTGACCTGTTTTGTGTGTGATGCGTGTCCGCTTCCACAGCTCCGTCGGCCCTAACAGCGATAGAACCTGCATCGATGATGACACGTTTCCGTTCCCGTCTTCGCTGGTCTCAATCAGCAGTCGAATGTTCTGATCTGGCTTGATGGTTCGCCTGATCTTTTCGATGAGCGAATCGAAGTCTGTCGTCTGCCCATCACAGAGGACCAATCCGTCAGCACCGACCGCCAACATGTAGGGGAGCGGTTTTGGACTTTCCGGAGGAGCTTCTTCCTCTTTTTCACTGATCTGAAAGACAGGCGGCTGCCAGTCATTCCGATCGAACTCCGGATCACTCATCACGAAGAGAATCAGGGGTATTGAAAAAATCTCCATCATGACAACGGGTAACCCGGCGCAGCGGCTCCGTGATGCCGTCGCGCCACTTCCCCTAAGAGCTTTTTGACGTGCCATTGATCTTTCCTTTCTGGGTGGAACTATTGAGATTACTCCGACTGTTCCGGAGGGCAACATCCAGCGGAAGCTGCTCGAACGCTTCAAAGAACGCGATACGCATTGAGTCAGGCGTTGGCGACGTCAAATGAATTGCCGCCACGTTCTCATCAAGCTGCTTCAGCATCCTGCTGTGCTGATCAAAGAGCAGCTGCTGTGTTTCCACGATGGCTGCCAGTGCCAATATGGCTTCCGTCAGGCCCGGGTCTGAAGCAGACTCAGCCCCCACGGGTTGACCACTCAGGAAGCTGTCATCAATGGCATCGAGCACCTGATCAGTCTGAGCGAGGATCAGCTCAGCACGCGGCGAGAGAAGACCGGTCATCATGGCTGCCGGAATGCTGATCAGCAGCCCGGCAAACGTCGTTTGAAAAGCCAGCGGCATGAGTTCAGCGAAGTTCTGAGTACTGCCGGACATTTCGACGAATGCCATGACTGTCCCCATCAATCCGAGGTAGCCGCCGACGGGAATCATCGTCGCAAGGAAACTGGAAAAGCGTTCTGCGATTTTCTGGTACCCGCAGACGAGTTCCCTCAACTCACTCCGTGTTCCTCGTGCCTGCCGGAGCAGTGGCCCCAGCCATCCCAGTTCTTTGCGTTCTGGAAACAGTTCAAGCGATGCTGACGGATCACAGAATGCGGATGTCGAAAAGTCGAGCGACTTGAACTCCAACAGGCTCCTGTTGAAGTTGTGCAGCTTGTCCTGCCTGGCCACACCGGTCTCACCATGAAACAGCAGCCGTTCGAGGACCGCGTGTGTTGTGAGGTAGCCGAGCACAAAGAGAATCATCCAGATTACGAATTCAAACTGTTGCATTGGTCTTTCCTTTCAGCCTGCTTGAGGCGGAGTGATGTTGATGACTTTGAAATTCAGTATCTGGTGATCATCCGAAGTGATGCCGATCACGATGGCCGTGCCGGGTTTCGGATATTCACCGTCGACGCTGTCAACGAGGATGCGGTAGAGATGCAGTTCTGCCCTGTCGTTAAGAACAACAGCCAGGTTGAGAAGTCTCGGGCCGTTGCCAATCCATTGGGCAGCCGTCTTTCTCGTGTCACGAGGCCAGTGCTTTTCCAGTTTCAAATCGGTGATCAGTCGACCTTCCGGAATCGCAGAAAGGACCTTGGATTCCCCGCTGTGTTCCAGTCGGAAGTTGAACTGCTCCGTCTTCAGGACGTAGTAATCGACCAGGAAGGCCACCTGTTCGGCGTTCAAAGAGGTCATGTCGACTTCAATGTTGATCTGACCGGCATGAACCCAGGTGCGATACTTCGTCAGCCGTTCCTTGATCTCAGCTTCAGTCAGCTTGTTCAGCGGCGGCTTCTCCTGCTCGACAGGATTTTTCGCCCGCCGATCCGCTTTCGGTTTCTCCTTGCTGTCCGCTTTTGGTTTCGGCTGTTCACTGTCGTCGACCTTTTCAGATTCGGGCGTCGTGACGGTGTCAGCTGTCTCCTCCGATTCCGCAGCACCCGGCTCCTCGGTCGCTTCCATTGGTGGCAGCTCAATCTGAATCTCTGCCACTTCGGTTTCCGGGGCATCGACGGTGCTGTCTGGCTCAGTGGGCTCAGGTTCGGCCCATTCAAGCTCTTCGGTCTCGCGAGCTCCTTCATCAAAGACATCCTTCGCAGACTGCGTGTCCAGCGTGGCGCCGGCATGGATGGGAGCGGCATCGACTTCAGGCTCTGAAGACACTGCGCCGCCCGCGATCATTATCAGTCCGAATCCGGCAATGACGGTGGTCGCGATCAGGTCGCGTTTCAAATTCTTTGTGTTGTACATGACGATTTCCTTGAGTGGTTTTGAGTGAATAGAAATGGGTCTGACCCTGCACTGAGGACCAGACCCATTCGGGGTATGAAGATGTCGAGTGGTTCTTCGTCAGTCGTTGAGTTCCTCCAGTGTGGCCAGCACGGATGCGAGTGATTCCTGCGGAGCCACAGTCGATTCCGGCTGTTTCGGTTCGTCGTTCAGGCTTCGTACCCATTCCAGTCGCGGGACGGGAATCTTGTCGGCAGGAGTCAGTTCAGGCGTTTTCTCCGCCAGCCATCGGACACGTTCGCGACTGACCTTGTCTCGACGCAGAGCGACGAGCTCTTTCGAAGTCTCGTCCGCCTTGTTCCGGCACTCGGCCTCGCGAAGTTTCAAAGCCTGCAGTCGAACGCGAAATGCTTTGACAACAGCGACCTGTTCCTGCTCGCAGATGTGAACGTCGTCATCGGCAAACTGCGTCTTGATTCTGGCCAGTTCCTGATGCATCTGTGCCAGCAGCTCCTGGCGTTCACCAGCAGCATCTTCTGCCATCTGAATCACGCCCACGCGGGCCGACTCCATCCGGCGCCGACGCTGGTCCACGCGGACAATATTCAGGTCGTGCCGGAATGAAGCGATCAACGGTTGTGCGATGTCACGACCGACGACCGCCAGTTCTTCATTCGTACCGGACAGCTGTTTGCGGAGGGCTAGAGCAAGTTCTTTCACCGCCTCCGCATCGTTCGTATCCAGCTGGGTGCTGGCTGGAGTACTCGCAACCGCCTCGTCTTTGGCGTTTACTGCAGGGGGTGTCGTTTCCTGCCCGGACACAAGACCGGACGTGATGACTGTCAGAGTGAAGACAGTCAGAGTCTTTTTGAGAATGTTCATCGAATTACACCTTTCAGTTGGGAAAGAGAGTCAGTGGAAAACAGGAAGTGTGGTTGAAGTGATTTGATCAAGCCGTCTGGTCGGATCAGTTGCCCCGGGCCTTTCGTGCCTGGTCAAGCAGGTGCTCAACGCGAGTGGGGTCTTTCAGTCGCACCGCAGCGGAAAAGGCTTCGACTTCGATGGCGACCGTTGGGGATTGCGAAACAACGTCTGTAGAGCGTTTGACCTTCTGTTTGCCCTGGTTCTCATTTTCGCCGGAAGAAATGAGATGAATCATGTCGTTGATTTCCTCAATTCCCTCGGCGACAAGTTCCGGGGCAGCGACAGAAGCCTCCCGCTCAATCCCTTCAAACAATCGCTCTGCGTAGACGCCTTTCTCAACTGCAATTCCGTCGAGGAGCTCGTCGAGAGTCTTGAGCCGCGCGACCTCGTCCCGCAGTGTTTTGGAAAGATTCGCACTTTCTTCAGCATCCAGCTTCTGGCCATCGCACTGAATCAGTCGCTGGTCCAGCTCACGTTTCAGGGAACCAATACGAATTTCCGACAGCCCCTCTTCTTCCGCACTCAGAATCTGCTGCACGAGCGTGTCGATGCGTTTCTGCGTCATGTCTGATTTCAGTCGCAGCCGCTCAACCTCAGCATCCTTGGTGTCAATCAACAGGAAGACATCCCAGCGGTAATCTTCAATGGTCCGTGCGACCAGTGGCAGACTTTTTGCCAGGCCCGCAAGAACCTTCAAGTTGACCAGATTCTGAACGATGGCGCTGTGCGCCGTACCGTCGTCTGCCTTTTCAAGTTCGGCGGCAGCACGGTTCATCACCGCCATCTGGACACGCAGTTCCTTCAGTTCGGCTTTCAGCTTCTTTCGCGACTGAATGCCGAGTTGATCGCTGTAGAGACCGCTGGGACGGACAAGTGCTGTTGCCGACATGCCAGCCGCCTTCTTCAAGTCAGGTGCACCGTTCTGTGCGAAGCCGGTGATGCAAACGGACAGCAGAAACAGGGTGGTTACGTACTTCATCGCTAATCTCCATTTCAGAAGGGGTAAAAAAAGATGCTGCGACCAATCGCAACACCGCTGTCAGTCATCATCAACCGTGGTTGTGCTGCTGATGAAAGACTCCAGATCGTCAAGCGTTTCGCGTAGCAACTGGTGCTCGACCGGAAGCTGTTTCCGATCCTGCCGTTTCAAAAGGCCGCTTGAAGCCGTGGCGTCTTGCGAAAGGCCACGTGAGGCTACGATCTTTTCTGAGACCAGTCTGGTTTCCGGTGGGACCGCCGACGCGGTGCGGGAAACTTTCCGCTCTTCGGGAGTGAGCGTGGTCGCTTCTTTCGAATCGACTCGAGGCGAGGATGTCGTGTTCGTTGCCGTCGGCTGCTCGCTTTCCGTTCGTAAGCACCCCGCCAGGCAGAACAGCGACACTGCAACCAGAATCAGGCAGGACATGGTCATTCCTTTCATTGCGATCTCCCGATGAATGGGTCAACAAAAAAACGAC
>JAQBWV010000021.1 GCA_027624335.1 Planctomycetota bacterium | reverse complement strand
GAAGTTCTTCGGCGGAGACGGAAACGACAGACTTGACGTGTCGGATGACGACGGCGTTACGCGTCTGGCGTTGAAGACGTCGTTCTCCGGGGGAGCCGGCAACGACACGCTGCTCGGCGGCGACGGAAACGATCTATTCAACGGTGGAACCGGTGACGACAGCGCCATCGGACTCGGCGGCAACGACAACCTCAGCGGCGGCGACGGCAACGACACCATGTCAGGCGATGACGGGAACGACTTCATCAACGGGGGCAGTGGAAGCGATTCGCTGTTCGGTGGAGCCGGCGACGACACGCTGCTGGGTGGCAGCGAAACTGATGTTCTGGATGGCGGTCTCGACAATGACCTCGTCAACGGACAGGGTGGCTTCTACGACACCGTGGCCGGAGGTGGTGGCACCGACACACTGCGTGGTGACGCCAGCGACATTCTGATCGATGGTCCCAGCGGAGCTTCGCCACCGAGCACCGGTGTTGGTGGCGGCTCACTTGCCAACGGAATTCTTTCCGTCGTGCTGCCGGCCGCTGGCGGGCAGTTCGCTGTTGTCTTCACGGGAGCTGCGGTTCAGGTGACGCCGGAAGGTGGAGGAACAATGCTGGTCAATGAACCAGTCGCGAATCTCGCGTCTGTCACCAGTATCGTCATTAGTGGCGGCTCCGGCGACGACGTGGTCACGTTCGGTGCGACGATGGATGGCTTCACCGGGCAGATCACGTTTAACGGATCGGGCGGAAACGACAGCCTCGATACCCAACTCATCATGTCGGTCCACACGGTCACCTTTAACGGTGGAGACGGCGACGACACCGTGATCAGCGGAAGCGGCAACGACACCGTCTCTGGTGGCAGCGGGAACGACCACATCGCCACGGGCGACGGCAACGACACCGTCAACGGTGGTTCAGGCAACGACGTAGTCTTTGCCGGGTCAGGCAATGACTCCGTGCTCGGCGAAGACGGAGACGACGAGATCCATGGTGGATCCGGAAACGACTTCCTCAACGGAAACGGCGGCAGCGATACGATCTTCGGAGAAGGTGACAACGACACACTGTTCGGTGGCGGCGCATCTGACTCGCTGGACGGCGGTGCCGGCAACGACACAGTTCGCGGCAACACCGGCGACGACACGGTCAGCGGCGGAGAAAGCGGTATCGACACCGTGGTTCAGTAATCCGCTTCGTCACGTGGTCCGATGAATTTCAGATGCCCCTGAGTGTTGCAACTCAGGGGCATCTTTCGTCATCACGCCTGGAAGAATGCTGGGTGGCACAACCAGAATGGCTGTGGCGCCCCGGCACAAGTTGTTTCTCTATCAGCGAAGCGTCCGGCTCGCCTTGCTTGACCATACGTTGAGAAGCTGCGGTTGTCTGGCTGTCGTGTTGCTGAGCGTTTTCACAAACCTTGCTGAAGTACGCCAGATGCCACGTTGTTTTCGAAACGTGAGTGGCGAGGTATGTTGCGTGTGACGACACGGTTTCCCTGCCTTTAAGACCGATGTCAGATTTTCAGCATCGTGAAGCGCAAGGGGCCCCACACAGTGACACCGGCAGAACTTATCGCGAAGAAGCGGGACGGGTGCGAACTCTCGCGGGACGAGATTGCATTTGTGATTCGTGGATTCGTTGATGGCAGCATTCCGGATTACCAGATGTCGGCTCTCGCGATGGCGATTTTCTTTCAGGGGATGCAAGACGAAGAAACGGCCTCGCTGATGCAGGAAATGCTTTTGTCGGGAGTGCGTCTCGAATGGGAGCCGGGGTCTCCCATTGTCGACAAGCACTCGACCGGCGGAGTCGGTGACAAGGTGTCGCTGGTACTGGCTCCGTTGCTGGCCGCGTGCGGGCTACGAGTTCCGATGATTTCCGGTCGTGGCCTGGGAGCCACGGGCGGAACGCTGGACAAGCTGGAATCCATTTCCGGATTTCGGACGGACCTGTCCATTTCGGCGATGCAGGCGATCGTCGAGCGTGTCGGCTGCGTCATCACTGGAGCCACCGAGGATCTGGTTCCCGCCGATCGGAAGCTGTACGGCCTGCGGGATGTCACGGCGACGGTTCCGTCGATTCCGCTGATCACCGCCAGCATCATCAGTAAGAAGCTGGCGGAGTCGCTGGACGCACTTGTCCTGGATGTAAAGTGCGGCAGCGGAGCGTTTATGAAGACGCGGGATCAGGCGGTGGAACTCGCACAGTCGATGGTCCGAGCCGGTCAGCGGATGGGTGTTCGGACGACGGCGCTTGTGACAGACATGAATCAGCCGCTCGGACGAATGTGCGGCAACGCCGTCGAGCTGGATGAAACTCTCGATTGTCTGGCGGGTGAAGGGCCGGACGATCTGCGTTATGTCACTCTGGCTCTGGGAAGCGAACTGCTGGTTTCGGCACAGCGATGCACGACTCCAGCCGAAGCCGAAGCATTGCTTGTCGACCGACTTGATTCCGGAGCCGCCAGGGAAGTGTTCGAGCAAATGGTGGTGGCACAGGGCGGCAGTCTGAAAGTGGGCTGTCGCGTGGCACCGGAACAGGCGGTGCTGGCAGAAAAATCGGGATTCGTCACAAAGATGAATACCGAAGCGCTCGGAATGGCGGTGATCGATCTGGGTGGGGGGCGGCGGAAGATGGGCGATTCCGTGAACCACTCGGTGGGAATCGAAATGCGCGTCAAGATTGGCGACGAGGTGTCAGCTGGCGAGCCATTGGCACGTGTATTTGCAGATCGGAAGGTGCCGGCGATCATTTCAAGAGTCGCTGGAGCAATCATGATCGAGGACACGCACGCCGAATGGCCTGACTTTATTGTCGAATACGTCAGATAACCGATGAGTCGGCTGAGAGAGACCCGGCTGGCAGAACGGTTGACCCTCGGCAGGCACAATCAATAAAAGGTCCGCAACGCGTGTCGGGACTCGTGAGCCCGTTATGCGTCGGCAGGTCAGGCTGTGCCTGACCTGCTGATCCAACGAATCCCTAAATCTGGCAGGTTTTGAAGATGGCTCGCCTCTCACAGGCTGATCTGGTCGATCTGAATCAAACATTCGAAGAGCGAACTCCGCAGGAACTGATCCAGTGGGCGAGTCAGATATTCGGTGACCGTATCGCGACCATTTCCGCGATGCAGATGTCGGGCACCGTCGTCTGTCACATGATCCACTCGACCGGTTCCAGCATCCCCGTTCTCTTCGTCGATACCGGAGTCATGTTTCAGGAGACGCTGGAAACGCGTGACCGCGTCATCAAGGAGTACGGTCTGAACGTCATCTCGCTGCATCCGGAATTGACGATGCAGGAGCAGACGGAAAAGCACGGAGTTCTTTACTTGAATCCGGAAGGGCAGGAGCAGTGCTGCCATGCCAGGAAGGTCGAGCCGCTGGCGAAAGTCGCCAGTCAGTACGACGCGCTGATCGGTAGTCTGAGACGCAGCGACGGCGGCAAGCGAGCCGTCTGCCCGATTCTGTCAGTCGACGTCGAAACGAACACCGTGCGGATCAACCCACTGGCGGAATTTGATGACGAGCATCTGGCAGCGTACATCGCCGAGCACAACGTCATTGTCAACCCGCTGCATGCACAGGGTTTTTCGACGATTGGCTGCAATCGCTGCACCACACCTGTGCTGCCGAATGAGCCCAAACGAGCCGGTCGCTGGCGACACCTGGGCCCGTGGTCGGTTTACTGTGGAATCAATCCGACAGACCGGGACCCGACGCACTCGCCATCAATCGAGTTGCCACAGGAACTGGTCGACCGAATCCTCGGCCGCATGACGGACTACATGATTTAGCGGCAGTGAAGAAATCAGTCGGCATCGTTCGTTGTCGTTGTAAGGCTAACCGGAGTCAGAAGTTCATCGACAAGACTGCGAGTTGCCAGAGCATAGTAGACAGCAACGCAGCAGGCCGATGCCGCTGACGTGTAGTACATGGCGGCAAACGGATCCACGACTCCTGACGCGCGGCAGGTATCAATAATCCAGCCGAGCACGGGCGCGGATACTGCAACTCCGACTTCAGTAAAGCCAAGGATGATGGACGTGCCAGTCCCGCGGTACTCGCGTGGAAACGTGCCCGCTCCCAGCGACACCACGGATGGGAACAGCAGGGCGTGACCGAAACCACAGGTCAGAGCCGGGACAAGCAGCTGCCACTGCGCAGTCACCTGAGACAGCATCAAATGCCCTGCCGCGTGTCCGAGCAGTCCGAAGAGCAATAGCTGATGCCGACCGAATCTCGAGGCCCACGTTGACGACGCTACACGGAAAATGAACGCCGAACCGCAGTAGCCCAGAAAGAACGTGCCAATCCCGCTCAGACCGCGTTCGGCTGTCATGCGCGACAGAAACACAGTGGTCACCGTCAGGCTGACTCCCATCATGATCGCAACGGCGACAATTGGTCCCGGCCAGTATCGAACGACTAATCGGTGCGGCCAGGGAGTCTCGCCTGGTCGCACATGGGTGTCTCCCCGAGTGATCATTAGAGCGAGCACTCCATGAGCAACGGTCAACAGAGCGGTCAGTCCGAAAAGAATATAGAACCGCGAGTGATCTTCGCCCGTGAGTGCAAAAATCAGATCGCCCAGTTGCGAGCCCACTACCATCCCGACGAATCCGCTGCTGCCAAAGTTGCCGATGACCTCAGTCCGACGGGCTCGCGGCACCTGATTCTGGACATGCAGAATCGCCGCCGTTGACATACCCGCGACACCAGCGGCAAACGCAACTCGCGCGGCAAAGATCGTCCAGGAAATCTCGCGACACACTGCGAAGGCGACGCAACTCGTGATGAACATCAGCGTGCTCAGGCACCACACCATGCGAGTTCCGTAGCGATCGAGGGCTCTCCCTAGAAATATGCGGCTGCACAAAGCGCCGAGCATTCCGACCTGGACGATTTCTCCAGTTGTCGTTTCCGTCCCACCGAGGAATCGAACAAGGTCAGCAAAGCGAAACGTAAGGGCATTCGCTGCAACCATCAGCAGGTTTCCGGCATAGCAGAGCCAGAAGATGCGACCATACACGCCTCGTTCGGGAGCCAAACCAGTTGCAGAAGCAGGATTATTCTCGGGACATGGAGACATGGTGGAGACAGTAATTACAGCGGTTGAATGAGCAAAATCTGTAATAGCCAGCGGTCGTCAATTCAAACGACCTGAACCCAACGCTCTCCGGACGTTCCGGCAGGACACGAGGTTCGCGGAAGGTCTTCAGACTATCCACCGAAAGCACCGTATCGGCGAACTCCGCGAGCAAATGCCACTCGATTGGCGATCAGCAGGCACACCACCCAGGCGAATTCAATGGTCAGTTCCCGCACCAGTTCGGCGTGAGTGAACTTTCCAAGCACGATGGCTGCCGGAAAGTAGGCCAGGTATTTGAAAGGCAGGTACTGAACCCAGACTCCGAATTCGCCCAGCCAGTCCAGCGGGATCATGTGTCCGGAGAGGAAGTAATTGAACATCATGTAAATAAACAGCAACGAGCTGACTTCCAGAAACCAGAAGGCAACCAGGCCCAGGAGTGCTTCCAGTAGAAAACCAAACAGGAATCCCAGAGCCAGCGAGCTGAAGAACGCGACGGTTGTAAACGTGTCCGGCCAGTCAGGCAGATAAGCCCGACACAGCCAGAAGACGAGTGCAAATGGCCCAATGGCCACGACGTAGTAAACGAGCTTGTGGGCGACTCGTGCCCAGAACAGATATCCCAGCATGTCGACAGGTTGAGTGAGATACTTCTTGATCGTTCCGTCGCGGACGTCTCTGGCAATCCCGCTGGCCAGGCCCGGCATACTTGAAAACGCTCGACCGACCATCACCAGCAGGTAATACACGACCATGTTTTCGTAGGTGTAGCCGTTCATCTCTCCACGAGGGCTATCGATGCCAACTCGATAGATCGCTCCCCACAGATACACCAGAGTCACGATGGGCAGAAAGCGAACGAGTGTGGCGAACGCGAAGTCACCTCGGTAAATCAGCCGTTCCTCGATACTTGTCTTGAGGATCAGCCAGTTGACTCTCGCGTGAGCGAGCATATCGTGCTTTCCGCGTCGTCAGGATTGTGCTGCCACTACGACTTTCGTGACGCCAGACACAACGCTACGACAAGTGGCATCAGCTCGGTCGTGTCGCGTCAAACAAAACTCACACAATCATATCCAGCGCGTCTCGCCATTGCTGCCTGGACTTACGAACCGGCAAACAGCGGACCAGACTGAACAGATTCCTGAGTCACGGGCACTCGGGAGTATGCGACGCGAAATGTTGTAATGCCAACCGTGATCTGGTCGCCACTCCGAACTTCGCTGTTCTGTACCTGAACACCGTTCACGAGCGTTCCGTTAATTGAGCTGAGATCTTCCAGCCAGAGCCGTCCATTCCTCGAACTGAACCGGCAATGGACCCGACTGGCCCAGGTATCGCGAATGCAGACATCTGCTTCGTCACTGCGGCCAATCGAGAACGGAAGTCGATCAAGAATGGCATCGGTCGCGGAAGGAACAGCATCGATACAGTTTAGGCGGATGGACATTGAGAGGCTTGGATCAATAAACGAGCATGAAGAAAGTGGAACAGCAGCGCCCATTGATAATTGCAACCGATCCGCACACGAGGCGGATTCGAAATCACATGGCAATGCTGTGCCGGGGAGGGACTCATCAGGCGGGCGATTTCTGAACATGCTGCACGCATGAAGCATGTCAAAACCATCCGCGAAGTTACCCAACTGCACGAACCAGGTCAATTCTATGGATGATTCCATTTCAGAGTGGATGCGCTCAGCGATTTTGGGCAGGTCGCGCTTCGTCTGACGAAAAATGGCGAAGTCGCTGCTGAAAATCAATTCGGGACTCCCTCCGTCAGAGCCTCACATGCTGAAACACAGTCAATTTCAAGGGCACCTTTTCGGGTGGTCAAGTGGGCCGATCAGCATTCGACAGACAAACAGCTCATCAATACCCGGTTCCCATCGACGGTTGTGGACATCGTTTCAGAAGTTACGTTGCATTCAGACTGTGTCACATCTCGGTAGCCGCGTATTTTCGACGCAGAGTCGTGTTGTGACACTTCCGGCCTGCAGGCTACGATCCCGCCTCGCGCGTCGACGGCCTCGGAGGCTGCCCCTGCGTCTGATTTGATGCTGACGTGAGGTGCCGGCGGGATTGGACTGCCAACCCCAGACGGCTCCTGCGTTCGACGGATTGAACCGCCCCACTGAGTACAACGGATGATCCGTCGGACTCTTAAGAGCCTGAAACCCCTGACATTTGCTTTACTCGTGCTGGTGCTGACACCGTGCGTTGTTGAGTTTGTGTTTCGTGTCTCAATGTGCCGGTCTCAGCTGCGTACGACGCCTGGCAAGTCTCAACTGGCTGTCGCGTCTTCGTGGTACATGCATCACGAACTGGAACCTCTGCAACGGACCAGCGTTCCGGTCAGTGGAGTCTCGTCGTCCGGTAGCGATCAACCGTCGATTGAGCTGCGGACCAACAGTCTCGGTCTGCGAGGCCCAGAGATCAGAATCCCCAAGCCAGTGGATACGTTGCGGATTGTCTGTCTCGGCGATGAAGCAGTCCTTGCTGCTGCGATTGATGAGCCGCAGACATTCTGCCAGCTCGTTCAGGCCCGCCTGCAGGCTCGGTCTGCAAGACGAATTGAAGTGATTAACGCGGGCGTGCCGGATTTCTGTCCTCTACTGAGTTACCTGCAGGTGCGGCATCGATTGCTCATTCTGAACCCCGATGTGATCGTCGCTCATCTGGACATGTCTGACGTGTGGGATGATCGACGTTTTCGGCGATTGACCGAGTTGGGCGCTCAGGAAGAACCGCTGCTGTGTGCCGATCCAGGTCTGTCTTCAGCCCCGATGACGCAGCCATTCACACAGAATTTTGTGAGCTGGCAATGGGCTCAGAACCAGATGTCGACGCTGCTTGGGCAGAAAGGACGACTGCAGACTTCGACTGTCGATGACCCCAGATCGCGATATTCGTGGCTGACCGGCGATTCCAGCCTGTGGGCACTTCAAACGGAGCTGGCGCTGTCGTCGTTCACTCATCTGGCAAACCTCTGCCAGGAACAGGGAATTCGATTATTGCTGGCAGTACACCCAGCGCCCTGGCAACTCTCGGCAACAGCCAGTCGGGGAGCACGGATCCCTGAGCTGAACGGTATTCATCCCGGAACACTCATCGAAACGACCAGGGCGGAAGAGTTGCTGGCCGTGTTCGCCCAGACGCGAGCGCTGCCATTGTGTGATGTAATTTCTCTATTAAGAAAACAGCCCGCCGTCGATGCCCTCTTTCAGAGTGATTCAACTGAGTTTTCAGAAATCGGACATCAGTATTACGCCGCCGCCTTGACGGCATCGCTGGTACGATCGTTTCCTCGACTCTTCACTCCGTCAGCTCAGTTGTCGCCTGCCGTTCGAACTGACCAGTACTCTCAGTTTCCATCACGAATCCCGCTCGACGCTGTCGCATCGCAGCCAATGAGTCTGCAACGTGTCGAACCCACAGGTTTTGTCCACGAACGACAGGGAACCGCAAATCGTCCGGCATCCGCAACATCAATCCCCTCCGAACGACCGTCTGGAACGACAATGAATGGCCTAGTTCCAATTTCTGGCACTCGATAAACTCCCGCCGCTTTCAGTCAGGTTTTGAATTCAAGACAGCTCCGGCGTTGCTGATCACAATTTGAAAATCGTCGACACGTTGGCTGCTGTTTACTCTTCAGAAACTGATCCGAATTCGACAGGCAGAAACTCAACTCCGCGATTACCGGACAGGGATGTCCGTTTCACGACGGAAGGATCCGAACCGCCCATGCCACGAGTCACACTCGCGAGTCCAGTTTTCGGAACGCTCATCACCACCCTGCTCTTCCTGCACGCTTTGCCGGCTCGTTCGCAGGACGCCGTTGAACCCGATGTCGAGTTGCAGAAGGCGCAACAGCTGGATCAGTTCCTGCTGGACTGGCACAAGAAGTCGAGGGACATCCAAAGTCTCGAAGGCGAGCATGTCCGGATTATTTACGACTACGTTTTTGGTGTGGCGAAGCGAGCCAAGGGCCGCTTTTACTACGAAGCGCCCGACAAAGGCAGGATCGATCTCGCCGCTGACGATGAGGGGAAGGGCAAAGCGTTTCAGAAGAACAATCCCGGCAGCAACCAGCCGGTTAAACTTGTTGCTCAACCTGAACAGCCGGAACGGTGGATCTGCGATGGCCGTCAGGTACTGGTGATCGATGATGTCAATAAGGTAGTGCAGCAGTTTCCTCTGCCAGCATCGGCTCGCGGCAACAATATCATGGACGGACCGTTGCCGTTTCTTTTTGGTATGCCTCCCGAGAAGGCCAAACTGAGATATACCCTGCAGTTGCTGCAGGTCACCAAAGAATCGATCGATCTCGTCGTGCATCCAAAATGGAAACAGGATGCTGCGAATTACAAATGGGCGCGCATCCGCATTGAGCGAGCAACCATGCTGCCGATGGCCGTTCAGATGCTGGACCCGCCGGGGACTCGTGAGACTGTCTATACATTCCCACGGATCTCAAAGAATCCAAAGAAGGCTTTGCTCCCCAGACTGTTGCCTTGGACGGACAAAGACCCGTTCAAGCCTGACCTGAGCGACTACGATATCCAGGCCGCCGATGTCGGCCCCGAAAAAGTGGCTGAGAATCAACCTGGCCCGGCGCCGCTTTCCCGAAAACAGGTTCCGTCGGTCATTGGATTTGACTTCGAACAAGCGCGGGACATTCTTCAAAAGTCGGGCTACACCGTGAAGTTGTTACGCGGTGAACCGGCGAAGCAGGCGAAGCTCACCTATCGAGTTCAGAAGCAATCACCCGAGCCGAAGGCTGCTGCCGAGACCGGAAGCGTCGTCGCGCTCACGTTGTACACGCCGCCAATCGAACAGGCTGGTGCCGAAGCTTCCGCAGATCGACCGATCGCCGCCCCCAAAGTTCTTGACATGCACTGGAAGGATGCGGAGAAGGCGTTAACCGCCGCTGGCTTGACGGTGAAATTTCGTCAAGGACGAGTTGCAGCGACTGCCGGCGACGTGTTCAAGGTCTACGATCAGCAACCCGCCGCTGGGACATCTGCAACGCTCGGAGATCCAGTCATCCTGACCCTCTTCATCCGCGAGGATATGGTCAAACAATAGGCTACCACGTCCTGTCTGCACCGCCCGCCTTCTTTCCCTGTCAGGGGCATCCCTATGCGAGTTCTTCGCGCCTCCGCTGCTTTGGTGATGATGCTTGCTGTCTCTGGCTGCGCTCTCATGAAGCCCGTGTATGAGATTTCGAACTACATGACGACAGCATTCAGGCCTAAAGGTCTGGACTACCAGATGACCGGAGACGAAGACACCGGCGATTGGGATCAAGTCGGAATCGAAGGACGCGGCGACCGTCCCATGGAAAGTTCCAACGACCCGTTTCGGAAGTACCTGTCCACGCCGAAAGCACGCGAGATTGAGCGGAATCTTGGCATCGGAGACTAACTGCCCGTTGAAAAAGGTAACCCGAAGCGTGAGGGAGGGATATCGAGGTGCATTACCTCAGGGTTTCGGGGGGATTCATCCCTCGCTTACGCGTCGAGTTCCCACATCCAGGCTTTTTCAACGGGCTGCTAAAGCCTAAGTCCTGTTTTTTGGTCTGCTTCTCCAGGTGCCGCTGTGCAGCCACGCAGGAATCGCTTCATTTATGACCGCGTATGATGGCCGGATGAATTCACGAGTACCGGCGGACTCCGACGCAATTGGCTGCAGGATCTCAAAGCAGTCGTCGAAATGAATGTATTGTCTTCGCCGTTCATGACAGTGGGTTGTCGTCGCGAAAACAGACCTTATTCGACAAACTGTCAGACGAGGCCGGAGATAGGTTCGCCTGAATAGATGTGGTGCGGGCGATCGAGGTCGTCCTGCCAGGTCGCCGTTTGCGGGATGCCCAAAGCACTGTAGATCGATGCGGCCATGTTCTCGGGCTTTTGCGGGTTCGACGCCGGGTATGCAGCGTCCTTGTCGGACGAGCCAATCACGTTACCGCCTTTGACTCCTCCGCCCGCAAAGAACAATGATTGAACCGCTCCCCAGTGGTCGCGTCCTGGGGCATCATACGTGGTACCGGAATGAGAAATCTTAGGCGTTCGACCAAACTCACCCCCCATGACGATCATCGTCGTGTCAAGCAGACCGCTGTCAGCCAGATCGTCGAGCAACGCTGAAAGGGCTCGATCTGTCGGCGGAAGCAGCTTTTCTCGGAGCCTCCAGAAAGCATCCCCGTGAGTGTCCCAGGCTTCATTGTTTCCGAGGTTGACCTGGACCATGTTCACTCCGGACTGCACCATCCGATACGCCATCAGCAGCGACCAGCCGAAGCTGTTTCGACCGTACCGGTCCTGAGTCTTCGCGTCGGCGGTTGTCACGTCGATCGCCCGGCGAATTCGTTGACTGGCCAACAGCGAGATCGCGGATTCGCGATGAATGTCGTACCGGGTGCCTTCGGCTGAACGCTCCAGTTCCAGTTGCTGGTGATCGATCGCGCCGAGCAGGTTCAACCGTCGGTCGAATCTTTGAGTGTTCAATTCAGCCGGCAGCTTAAGACTCGGAGCCTGAAACAGCTTTGGCTGTTCGGAAGTGGCTTTCGTCTTCGGCAGCTGGTGAAACGTGTACTCTGGATATGCTCCTCGCCAGAAAGGGTCTCCGTAATGAGTTGCCTCAATAACGAACGGGTCACGACGGTTGCCCATCATTCCGCCGTAAGCGCCGGGGATCGTTCCACCAGACCAGTGAACGAGCTTTTCAGGCAGCATGACAGCCGGTGGAAGATTATTTCGAGGCGGTACGGCGTCGCCCACGACGGAAGAAATCGACGGCCAGTCGGTTGGCCGGGGCTTACGATCACCGTTAAACACGGGAGCCGTCGAATGTCCCGTCAACATGAAATAGTGACCGAGTGTGTGCCCGTTCGTCGGGTGCGTCAGCGATCGAACCAGCGACCAGAGTTCGCTCCGCTGTGCGAGTCGCGGCAGGTGTTCGCAGATATCGATGCCGGGCGTTGCGGTAGCGATCGGCTTGAACTCACCGCGAATCGTGTCTGGTGCATCCGGTTTCAAATCGAAGCTGTCCTGCTGAGCAAGTCCTCCAGAAAGGAAGATGTAGATGCAGGACTTTGCAGTCGCATGGGCGTTCGTTCCGTCTGCCGAACGAGCCGTTTGAAGACTGTCCAGATGGTTCATCCCCATCCCGAGCAGACTGATCGCGCCCGCCTGAACCGCAGTACGGCGTGAAAACGTGCGATGGTTACCACAATGGTTCGACATTTCGGACTCCCTGGCAAATTCGTCTGAGTCTCGTCTCGACTGGTGTATCCAGTCGCCTGCAGAGTGAGTTCGGCAGATGTTTTAGTTTCGATCCAGAAAAGGGTACTTATTGCCACGAAAAGATACATTGCGAGATGCACCAGCAGACTCGCCATGCTCAGTAGGTGGCAATGGGATTCAGTGGTGAGCCGGTGCCGCCTTGAACGGCCAGCGGTGATGCGGTGAGCAGAAACTCCCAGCGTTCGAACTTCGCAGCCACACGCCCGAGTTCTTCCAGGTCGCAGTTGTCGAAGATGTGAATGCCCATGGCGTGGAGCGTCAGCACGTGGATCGGGTGCGAGACTCCAGGAATCCCGGACGGAATCACATCGGCAGCGGCGTCACTGCCAAGCATGGCGATGTCTCGTTCTTTGAGCCAGGGGGCGCATGACGCGTGCAGTCCGGCAAGTCCTTCTTTACCGGCATCCCATGGCCCGACAAGGTCGCGACGTGCCCAGCGACCGGTTCGGATGAAAATGACGTCGCCGCTACCGACTTTGATGCCAGCTCGTTCTTCCCATGCTGTCAGTTCTTCAGGCAGGATGGGTGAGCCTGGCTCAAGGAACCGCACGCCGCGCAGTCGCGGAATGTCGATCAGAATGCCACGCGTGAAAATGCCGCTTTTGACATTCTGGATGCCGAGTTTTCTTGTCCCGGTTTCGAGCACTTCGTCACGCGAAAATCCGTTGTACATCTTCCCGTTGTGAAACAGATGGCAGAGCGAGTCCATGTGCGTGTGAGCGAGGCCGTGGTAGGACACGCTGTAGTTGTCCATCGCCCATTGACCGGTCGTCCCCTTACCGTAGGCCAGCATTTCCTGCTTGAATGGTTTCGGATTGTCGGGCGCTTCGGTTGTTTCCGCGTAACGAGCCAGCGAAACCGACACCCCACGCTCGACGAGTTTCGCGGCCTGCTGCCGCTTCTCCGACGTGATCAGATTCAGCGTCCCGAGCTGGTCATCGTCACCCCAGCGTCCCCAGTTGGAAAGCTCTTTGACGAGACGCTCAACATCGTTGCCTGTCATTTTCGGCGGGGTTTGAGCGAAGACGTCCTTCGTCATCGTGAGCACTACTAATAACCAGACTGCTGACAGTGAGTTTAACTTCGGCATGTGTGCGACTTCCGTTGAGAGGTTCGTTTTTTCATCCGGACAATAACTCTGGCTACGTCTGGCACAATGTCTCGCACCGTTTTTCTCATCGTACGATCGTTGGCTCTTTGCTGAACCTTGGCACAAATGCAGGACGCGTCTACCTTCTGCAAGTCACGATTGACCGCTCTCGGAATAAGTTTCACGGCAAAAACCACGCTATGCCTGCATCTCACATTGTCGAACGTCCGGCGGAACTTCTGGCCTTTCTACTGGCCTGTCATCCTGACGTGGCAAAATCCAGGGTACAGCGCTGGCTCAAGTACGGGATGGTTCAAGTCAACGGGCAATCGCTCACTCGCTTCAATCATCCTTTGTTAACGGGAGATCTGGTTTCGATTCGCGACCAGGCCGACGTGCGTGCCCAAAGTCAATTGCCAGCGGGGATGAAAATTCTGTTTCAGGACGCCTCGCTGATCGTTATCGAGAAACCCGAGAACCTGCTGAGCATGGCCAGTGATTCGGAACGGGAAAAGACAGCTCAGGCGTATCTGACGAACTACCTGCGCCGCGGTCAGCGTCAAAGGCCTGAGCGTGTCTGGATCGTCCACCGGTTGGACTGCGAGACGTCCGGCCTGATGGTTTTCGCGAAGACTGAAGCGGCAAAGGTGGTGCTGCAGTCGCACTGGACCAGGGCCGAAAAACGTTATCTGGCCGTCGTGGAAGGAGCCCCTCCGGAATCCAGCGGCGTGTTGAAGTCACACCTTGACGAGAGCAGCCCCTTCAAGGTCTACAGCGCGCCACACAGCGATCAGACGCGCCAAGCGGTGACTCATTACCGCGTGATCAGGAAAGGCTCGGATCTCGCGTTGGTGGAACTGACACTGGAGACCGGTCGACGAAACCAGATCCGGGTACACCTGTCCGATATCGGATGCCCAATTATTGGAGATAGCAAATACGACGCTCGTACGAATCTCGCCCGACGACTGGGATTGCATGCGAGTTACCTGCAATTCGAGCATCCGTCGTCTGGTGAAGTCCTGCACTTTGAATCGCCATTGCCGGATGCCCTGGCCAGACTTCTCTAACGAAGCGTGGCCGATCTGACAGCAAGAATGTTCTCAGGCCATGAGGACCAGACCGCAGGACTTTCCTGTCCGTGAGGTTCTTCGCCGAGTGTCGTTGCGGTTGGGAAGACGATCGTGCGTTGAGCCATGCTGTGTTCAGTCTCGACGTCGACATCCCGGTCATTGAGGAATTGTCCCTTCCTGAGACGAGGTCCACAGCGCACAATGTATCGATCGTGCAGTCGGTCACGGACCCATCGTCTGGCCGACACTCAGGGCCAGGACTTAATGGACGGGACCATGAAGAAGTTGCGGACGTTTCAACGCGGGTTCACTTTGATTGAACTGCTGGTTGTTATTGCCATCATCGCGATTCTTATTGCGTTGCTTCTGCCAGCCGTGCAACAGGCACGCGAGGCCGCGCGACGATCACAGTGTGCCAACAATCTCAAACAGCTGGCGCTGGCCATGCACAACTATGAGTCCACGTACTCGTGCTTCCCTTCAGGAAGTCTCGGCCCGATGAACGGCAACAGCAGTTTCCCGACAGGCTGGTGTGATCCGAGTCTTGGTTGCAGCGTGCCGTGGGGACACTTCAGTTGGGCAGCACTGATTCTGCCCTATGTTGAAGCGGGGAATCTTTACGAGCAGATTGACTTCAGTGTTCCGGCCTATGTCTATTCTCTGGTTGAAAATGGTACTCAGCGAGGTCCTGCCGGCCATGCGAACAACAGGGTGGCGGCAAACATGATGCCGCCCCTCTTCGCTTGCCCTTCAGCACCACGCGTACAGCCGGCAACACAGAACAAGGATTACGGAATGAACGGCGGCACGGGTGGCTGCTGTCCCGAGCGGACACAGTCCGGCATGGCGGGAATGGGATTCGTCAATAGCGCGACACGCATGGCCGAGGTGACGGACGGCACGAGCACTACGTTTCTGCTGCTCGAACTGACTCACACATCAAATCACAGCTGGCTCGATCGAGACCGAGGGTCCAATCCTTTTCTCTTTGTGCATCATGCGTCGGAAGGCTACGTCGATGGCGGGGCTGTCGATGTGCCGGACACGCTCGTCTATAACAATCGCGCGGCGGCATCCCATCACCGGTTTGGGGTTCACTCGGTCTTCACCGACGGGCACCTGAAGTTCGTAAGTAACAACATCGACCTGACCACCTACCGGGCACTGTTCTCAAGAAGCGGTAACGAAGTTGTCACCATCGATTGAACGCCCAACACCAGATCTCGAATTCTTAACCCTATGGCAAACTGGGCGAAACCGATGTGCGGTTCGACAGAAATCATCAGGTCATCATCCTTGATTCGATCGTGTCGGTTTCTTGCAGCGGCTGCATCGCTGACGATCCTGCTGGTCGGCTGTTCCAGTGACGAAGGGCCGACTCTTTACGAAGTCACTGGCCGGGCAACGAGGAACGGTCAGCCCGTCAACGACTTACGGGTTCACTTCGCGCCCGAGTCCGGTCGAGAAAGTTCGGCCATGCTCGATGCAGATGGTCGGTTTCGTCTGCAATTTGGCTGGGAGCGGAACGGCGCTCTGCCAGGTATGCATCGCGTCTGGTGCGAACGACCACCGACGACTCCGCAGGAAGAACTCGACATGCAGAACGGGACGTTCGTCATGCATCCCGATGCCTTGGCGATTCTCGACAAGTACGGCTCCGTCGAGAACACGCCGCTGACCATCAGCGTTGATACTGACGGTCAGCAGGTCAGCCTCGAACTGGACTGATTCTCTTTTCAGCCCGTAAGCTGCCCGCGGACATGGATCGACGGCGAGTGGAATGATCGCAGATGATTCATGCGATACCGATGTCTGTCTGAAGATTCAGATTTCAGCTCGATCAGCAATGTGCTCAGGGGACAATCATGCGTTCGACGACCGACAGTTCGATCCGATTGTGGATTCCAGTTTTCCTGGCTTGCTGTCTTTTGAATTGTGCTGTGCAGGCTCAGGCTCAAGATCGGAACCAGTCAGCTGCCGCATTTTCGGGCAAGGAGAGCGTCTGGCACAGTTTTGCACGTTACGACTTCAAAGTTGGCGAGCGTGCGTGCATCGTCGTCGTTCCCGCAAAGGCCGCGGAAGGAAATCCCTGGATCTGGCGCGCGAGATTCTTCGGACATGAACCTCAAGCTGACATCGAGATGCTGCGACGCGGTTATTACATAGCCTACTGCGATGTCGGAAACCTGTTCGGTAATCCTCAGGCCGTGGCTCACTGGGACCGGTTTTACGAATACCTCACGACGAAACATGGGTTTGGAAAGAAGGTCGCACTGGAGGGCATGAGCCGCGGCGGGTTGATCATCTACAACTGGGCGACGGCCAATCCAGAGAAGGTCGCGTGCCTGTACGGTGACGCTCCTGTGTGCGACTTCAAAAGCTGGCCCGGCGGTAAAGGCAAAGGAAAGGGAGACGCCGGATCCTGGCAGGCATGCCTCAAAGCCTACGGCCTCACGGAAGAACAGGCTTTGAAATATGACCGGAATCCGATTGATCAGCTCAAACCGCTGGCCGATGCAAAGATTCCAATCCTGCATGTCGTCGGAGCAGCAGACGTCGTGGTGCCGGTCGACGAGAATACCGCGATCATCGAAACGCGGTATAAGGCACTCGGTGGGAGCATTCAGGTGATCTCGAAACCAGGCATCGGCCATCACCCGCATGCACTGAAAGATCCAGCTCCGATCGTGGACTTCTTCGTGAAGCACACAACCAACGAGTGATCGGCATGTTGGAACATTTCTGGTGACATCCTGCCAGGCCATCGATGCCTCGCTACGGAGCCGGGTCGAGAGCAGGCCGGAGTTTTGGTTCGCTCATCATTCCTGCGGTCTGAGCTGTCTGGTTAGTCTTCTCCGTTCTGAACGTTCTGGTCAGGTTTTCGGGTGTTCCATTGTCGGATCGCGATTCATCAAATCGACGGGATTTCCTCGCGGGGCGAAGTCTGCGCACACAGGTGGAAGGTGCTGTAGGCGACGCTGGAGATCAATTGCTTGCGGCGATGAAAACGCAGGGCGGACTGAGGGCTCAACCCGAGGGTGGTGAGACGCTGCGACTTGCAACGCGCGCCATGGCGTGCGAGTTTTCGATCATCATGAATCCAGGCGAGCATCGTCGGATGTGGGTGGCGTCGGATGCGCTCGAACGGGTGCATCTGCTCGAACAGCAGATGACGGTCTACCGAGACGACAGTGAGATATCGAGAATCAATCGCGACGCGGCATGTGGTCCCGTGAGTTCTGAGGTTGCTCTGTTTGGATTGCTGCTGAAGTGTCGCGAGCTCGCTGAATTGAGTGGACGGACTTTCGATCCGACGTCCGGGCCTCTGATTTCACTGTGGCGTCGGTGTCGTGAGGCCGGGCGGATTCCGACTCATGAGCAGATCGATGCCTGCCTGCTGTCGACGGGGATTGAGCATGTCGTTCTGGACGAAGAGGCGTGCTCGGTAAGTTTTGATCGTCCGGGCGTGGAACTGAATCTCGGAGGGATTGGAAAAGGGTACGCACTGGATCGCTGCGTTGAGCATCTCACGGAACACGGGTTTGACGGGTTTGTCATACACGGTGGACACAGCAGCGTCATGGCTCGTGGTGATCACAACGGGCAAGGCGGTTGGCCGGTGGGAATCGGGAATCCATTGTTTACGGAGCAGCGACTGGGGACGCTTGTACTGCGGGATCAGGCGTTGTCGACCAGTGGTTCGAACATTCAGTATTTCCGCCACGAAGGGCGGCGATACGGGCATATTCTTGATCCTCGCACGGGTTGGCCGGTGGAAGGGACACTGTCGGTTACCGTGCTGGCTCCGTCGGCGGCCGAGGCCGATGCACTGTCGACGGCGTTTTTTGTCGGCGGGGTCGAAATTGCTCGCCGGTGTTGTGATAATCTTCCGCACGTCGGCGCCGTCCTGATTCCCAGACCAGAGCGTGGTCGACGCGTTCGCCCGATTGTGATCGGCATCCCAGATGACCAGATCTTCTGGGATCTCGAACAGGTGGAGCTGACCTTGGAGCAGGATGGAACTGCCTGAGCAGCTTGCGGATTCCGGTTTTCACGGCAAACTTGTCGATTGCGTCGTGGCTCTCCTCCGGTGATTCGTTCCCGCCTTCTGGCAATCATGCAAATGCTGACGGTCCGTGCTTCCCGGCACGCCCATGACTCATCCAGTTTGTACCGATATTTGTCGAGTTAAATTCGTGAAAGATACTTACCGTCTTGCTCTTCCAGCTTTGATTCTCGTCGTCGTTCTGCGCATGGCCATTGGGTGGCAGTTGCTCTACGAAGGGCTGTGGAAGATTGACACGCTCAGTACGCCGAAGCCGTGGTCGGCGGTCGGTTACCTGAAAAATGCTCAAGGACCGCTACGAGGACTGTTCCGAAACATGTCCGGCGACCCCGACGACCTCGGCTGGCTGGATTACGACGCGACTGCCGCCGACTGGGATGACTGGATCGCTCGATTCAGGTCGCATTACCAGCTGGACGAGAAGCAGGCTGCGTCACTGCATCGGATTGTTGAGGGCTCATACTCGGTCGTTAACAAACGCAACGTGTATGTCGAAGCTCTGGACAAACTGCCGGATGGGATTACGGACCTCAACAAGTCCAGTCGAGTTTCAAGCCGGGTCTTCTGGTTTGACGCTAAGGCAAAGCGGATCTACGTCGATGCCCACGAGCATTTGAAACCGGATGAACTGGAGAAGCTGCAGGCTGTCGTCGAAGGACGCGACGACCCCGATGCAAAGAAGTATCTGACAGCTGTTCAGAGTGTCTACGACCGGCAGAAGAAGGGCATTGGTTTCAAGGAGAAGTTGCTCGGTACCTTGAAGGGAAATCCGGAGCTCGTTGGAAACGACGACTGGCAGCAGGTCGGAAAACTGCAGCAGTACAAGGATCGGCTGACTCGCTACGAAAATGCGTTGGTAAAGGCCGACCAGGACTTTGAGTGGGATCACCTGCAGCACAACTGGGACGAACTTCAGACGCTGCGAGCTGAACTTTCCGGTCCGATCAAAGCGCTGGACGCCGAGCTGAAAGACAAGGCTCGTTCGCTGCTGACGCTGAATCAGATGGCGCTCGGTCCCGTGCCGGGGCGATGGACTCAGCTGGAAATCGCCGATCAGATGACGATCGCGGGGTTGACCATTTTCGGAGCGATGCTGCTGTTAGGTCTGGGAACGCGGATCGCGGCTGTCGGCGCGGCTGTCATGCTGTTCAACTTCTACATGGCAATGCCACCGTGGCCTGGAGTTCCAGCCGCGCCTGGCCCCGAACACAGTTACGTGATCAATAAAAATCTAATCGAAGTCATCGCACTCTTTGGAATTGCCCTGATGCCGACGGGGTCCTGGTTCGGAGTCGATGCCCTGCTTGCTCGCTGCTGTAGCGGATGCTGCAAACGCAGGTCGGAAGCTGTCGAGTTGACGAGCAGCGTAAACAGTGCAGGCCAGCAGGATTCAACAGACCTGGCGGCAACGACTGGTGATTCCGCATAGCCGGAGTTGCGTCGTCGCTTGAACGACGAGCCTTACCGCGCGAGGCGAATGTAAGCTGAATTTCGAATTTGATTCTCGAAGACACGACTCGCAAACCATCTTTAGCACACCTCAATAATTCAAACTGAAGGCAGCGGAATCCCGCTCGCATGACTCAGTTCAAGGAGCATCAGAATGCTACTGACACCTGAACAGGAAAAAATCGGAAAAGAGAACTTCAACGAGGTCGTCGGGGTGTCTCGACGAGACTTCATGAAGAGTGCCGCTGCGGCAGGCACTGGTCTGGGAGCGCTCTACTTCGGGTACGACAAACTGCAGGGCGATCCGGTCAGAGTGGCATTCATTGGTACCGGTGACGAGGGCAACGTGCTGATCAGTGAGCACCCGGTTGACTACCTGGACATCGTCGCGATTGCCGATCTGCGGCCGGCGAATGTGGAGCGGACGTTTACCGGAAGCCACCCGGTGGCGCGGCGAGGTCTGAACGCCGTACTGGGGCAGGCGAAGGCTTCTGAAGTGAAGGTTTACAGCAACCATCGAGACCTGCTTAAAGATAAAGATGCCCTGGGTCTGGAAGCAGTTGTCATTGCCGTGCCGTTGAACCAGCACGCTCCCATCGCCATCGAATGTCTCGAAGCGGGCCTGCACGTTCTGTGCGAGAAGCTGATGGCTCAGAACGTGACCGACTGCAAAGCCATGATCAACGCCGCTGATAAACGCGATCTGCGTCTGGCAGTGGGGCATCAACGACATTACAGCGTGCTGTACGACAACGCCGCTCATCTGGTTGAGATGGGCCTGCTGGGTGACATCAAGTTCATCCGTGCTCAATGGCACCGCAACAACAGTTTTCCGGACAACGACCAGTGGCAGAAGTGGGACGCGGCCAAACAGGTCGACAAGGACCTGCTACTGAAGCTGGAGAAATCCGGCGAACTTAAAGAATACGGCTATGACACGGCTCGAAAGCTGATTGACTGGCGGTTGTACAATTCGACCGGCGGTGGTTTGATGGCAGAACTTGGCAGCCATCAAATGGACGCGGCGAGTATTTTTCTCGGGAAAGTACACCCGCTGGCGGTGCAGGGGTACGGCGGCAAGAACTTCTTCGGGATGGAAGGCGTTGGTCCAAAATCCGCATGGAAAGACGATCGCGATATCGACGATCAGATCTTCGTGACGTTCGAGTTCCCTGGAAAAACTCATGAGAAGAACGAGCGAGACATCAGCGTCGTTACTTACTCATCGGTCAACACGAATGGCTGGGAGCCGTACGGTGAGGCTGTCTTCGGAAGTCGCGGCACGGTCGTCATGAAGACGGAAAAGGAAGCGTTGCTCTACAAGGAGCCCAGCAGGGACAGTCCAGGCGGCGTCGAGCAGCGAATCTGGGTTGTCAGCAGCAAAGACGGCGGTCCAGTTCTCGACAGCTACGAAACGAGTGCTCCCTCGGCGTCTGCTAATTCGGCTCAACAGGGGATGGGTCCAAAGATCAGCCGCGGCTACCGCGAAGAAATGGAACACTGGGCCTACTGTATTCGTAAGGGCAAAGATGAACTGCGATGCAACGGCCGAGTGGCGATGGCCGATGCGATCATGGCGTTGACCGCGAACCTGGCCATGAAGCACAGGAAACGCATCGAATTCAAAGCAGACTGGTTCGACCCGGCCAGCGAAGCGGCTCCGGAAACTGATCCGGATGTCATCGGCTGATCTCTCGAAGTCGCCAGGAGAAGCAGTGGTTGTGCCCTTCGTTCCCTCGCGACTTACCGTGAGTCAAGCAGGAATCTCAGCCGGAAAAACTGATCTCAGTTAACGAGACTTTGTACCCTGCCTACTGTCAGCGGTCGGGCTGCTTTTGTGGTGATGAAACGATGGGACGCTGGCCTGATAGCTCACGGTCGACACTGGTTACTGCTCTGATCATGTTTCTGGGATTTCCACTGCTCTGCCTATTGACGTGGTGGTGGGTCCGCGGCTGATTGAACGAATTCGCGTCGGCTCTAGAAAGTTTTGAGATGACAGAAGGAGAAGCGGCTCCAGCTTCGAAGAAGACGCCACTGGCGATCATCTTTGTGACTGTCTTTATTGACCTGCTTGGCTTCGGGATCGTGCTGCCACTGCTGCCTCGCTACGCCGACGCGTTTGACGCGAGCCACCTGCAGATCGGCCTGCTGATGGCCTCGTTCTCGGCGATGCAGCTCGTGTTCGCACCAATCTGGGGCGGGATTTCGGACCGCATCGGACGGCGACCCGTGTTACTGATCGGGTTGGCCGGATCAACGATCTTTTACGCTCTATTTGGATATGTGACGTCTCTGGGAGGTCGTGGTGTTGCAACGTCGATTGGCAGCGACGATACGGTGCTGGGGCTTGAAATTCTGACCTGGCTGTTTCTGACTCGAATCGGAGCTGGCATTGCCGGCGCGACAATTCCAACCGCTCAGGCCTACATCGCCGATTGCACATCACGCGAGAATCGCACCAAAGGCATGGCACTGATCGGAGCCGCCTTTGGGATTGGCTTTACGTTCGGTCCGTTGATCGGAGCGGCATTTGTCTCTGACGAAGTTAATGGGCCGCCGAGTGCAATGGCCGGCTACGTTGCCGCCATGCTGTCCGGGTGCGCGTTTCTGTGGGCACTGGTAAAGCTTCCTGAGTCGCTGAAGCACGGCGAATCTGAACGTGCCGGAAAGTTTCATCTGCGACACATTGGGGCGGCTTTCAGCAGTGCGGCAATTGGTATGGTCATGCTCACCATCTTTGTGACGACTTGCGCGTTCGCGCAGTTCGAAAGCACGCTGTCGATGTTGACCGAAGCTCTGGGTGAGTCTGACAAGGACAACTTTCTGATCTTTGCCTATGTCGGATTTGTACTCACCCTTAGTCAGGGATTCATCGTTCGGCGTCTGTCCACGCGGTTGGCGCCGCAAGTACTGGCTCTCGGCGGAACGGCAGTGATGATTGTCGGGCTGCTACTGATCGGTTTTGCCGGCAGGAACGGCTCGGTCACGCAGCTCTTCATCGTGCTGCCGATCGTGGTCGTTGGGTTCTCAGCAGTGACGCCGTCGCTACAGGCGATCCTGTCGCTGAGAACCGCAACCGACAAGCAGGGTGAAGTGCTTGGACTGGGGCAAAGTATGTCCGCGCTGGCCCGGATTTGCGGGCCGGTGATCGGCATGAAGCTGTTCGACAGGACTCACGTCGAATGGCCTTACTGGTGCGGCGCCGCGATGATGGGAGTCGGGCTGCTGCTGGTCGCTCTGCTGCGAATTCAACCGTCTGAAAATTCGCAGGTCTCAGAAAGTGACCTCGATCAGCCGGTTGAACCTGTGGATGCCGAGTGACCATCCCCAAAAGTGTTTACCGCTACGGCTCGTTTCCTATCCCTTTACCGGCTGCTTCCAGCTGCTACTTCAGGGCATTGGGAACCCAGTGCACCTGTCGTGCTGGTCGTGGTGCCGGGAATGTCGGGATCATCATGGTTGTCGGCGGAAGCGGATCAGGTTCGGGCCTGACGGATTCGCCAGGAGCAGCCTCCAGCGCCGGTTCAGCAGCCGGTGCGGGCGTCGGTACGTGCGGATGATGCGACTCGTGGTCGTGAATGATCGTTCCCTCGAAGATCGGACCACTGGTTGTATTACAGTGGGGGCAACTGCCTGAGCTGAACGTTTCCGGCAGGACATTTTCGCCGGGGAGTATCATCGGTTCGGCAGAGAATGACTGGTCGTGTACGACTCCTGAATATCCGTCACCGAGATAGCTGCCACCGGAGTAGCTTTCTCCGTACGTCGCGCATGTGTCGCAATTCGACGCCGGAACGTGGTGCTGACACGGATTGCAGGCGTCGCAGTTTGCGATCGGAGTTGCACAGTTGCAGTTCGTAAGGTCACTGCAATCCCGCGAGTGCGCGGCGGCCGGGTAGCCGGACGAGCAGTTTTGAGGCGATTGACAGCCACAACCTGAAGATTGACCATTCCCGGCAAGTGTGGGTTGTCCGAACGCAGCTCCGTAATGGGCGGACGTGCCGTGTGGACCAGCTTCCGTAGTGCAAAGCGGGCAGCTGTGCTTCTCATGCTTGTTTTTACCAAGTCGGGACAGGAAAGTGGGCGGCTTTACCGAAGGACCGTACACAACTCCGCAAGACGGGTCGTAATAGCTGTTCTGCATGCACGGGTAGCATCCGATGGTTGCACCCGCAGTTAGAATCAACGCTGTCAGTGTCAATGTTCTGCCCATAGCAACTGCCTTTCCAGGCACGGTTGTTCGATTTTGTTTCACGATTTCGCAGATGACGTCACTCTTCGCGTGCGTACTGGTGTGGTAGACGTAAACGAGTTCACCATTTGAATGATCGTCAGGACGACCGGGTAAACTTTAACGGTTATTCCGGTTACGAATTGCTGGCCCGCTGACCGCTCGAACGCGAACACCGTTCGAACCGTAAGGAGAACGCTACGGTGGGGTTATTCTGGACAGAGCTTGATACCTGGACAGCTTTTACGGCTGCTCTTGCAGCCATGTCGTGTGCTGTGCCCGGGACATTTCTGGTCCTGCGTCGCCAAAGCATGCTTGGTGATGCGTTAAGCCACACCGTATTGCCAGGGATCGTCGCTGCGTTTCTGGCTGCTTACTGGCTCGGGATTGTCGGCCAGAATTCGGAAGACGATACAATCCTGCAGTTCGTGTTTCTGGGCGGAGCCGTGGCTGCGGGCGTTCTGACGGCATTTCTGACAGAGACGGTGCAGCGTTTCGGACGAGTGGAGAATTCGGCAGCTCTGGGAGTCGTCTACACGTCGCTGTTCGCACTGGGCCTGCTGCTGGTCCGTATGTACGCGGACGACGTTCACCTGGACGCTGAGTGTGTCCTGTTTGGAGCCGTTGAGACCGTTGTTCTGAATACGGTAGGAGACTCGTCAGTGCCAACCGCGGCCGTGCTGAATGGCTGTGTGCTGTTTGCCAATCTGCTGCTGCTGGGACTGTGCTTTAAAGAGTTAAGACTGTCGACTTTCGATCCGGATCTGGCAACAAGTCTTGGCCTCAACTCGACACTGGTGCATTACCTGCTGATGGCAGTCACCTCGGTCACGCTTGTCGCAGCTTTTCGTTCTGTTGGAGCGATTCTGGTCATCACGGTGCTGATAGCTCCGCCGGTTGCCGCGTTTCTCTTGACCGAGCGTCTGCATGTGATGATCGGGCTTGCTCTGGCCATCGCTGGCGCCAGTGCCTTCATCGGACACGCTCTTGCTTTGTGGACGCCGGTCGCTGTTTTTGGTCGCCTTGGATTCACAACGGTAGACGATTCCAGTACTGCCGGAATGACAGCCATTGTCTGCGGACTGATCTTCGCCGCGGCGTTCCTGTTCAGTCCTCGGCGAGGCGTCATTGTTCAGAGTGTGCGACAAACGCTGTTGGGATTTCGGATTCTCTGTGAAGACTGCCTGGGCATCCTGTACCGGAGAGAAGAGGCCGTTTCCGGATCGTCTTCCGAATCCGGCCCATTTGTGAACGCGTCTGTTCTGGGAACGTTGCGAGGGCGACTGGCGTGCTGGCGACTCAGTCGGCAAGGATTCGTTATGGCAGCCGAAAACGGGTGGGCCTTAACGAAGGCCGGAAGGATGCACGCTGAACACCTCGTTCGATCGCATCGGCTCTGGGAATCATACATGGCTCGGTACTTTGCGTTACCGGACGATCACCTGCATGACGCGGCTCACCGTGTTGAGCATTTCCTGGATGTGCCGATGGTCGATCAGCTCGAACTGGAACTGGATCAGCCAGGCCTGGACCCGCATGGTAGATCGATTCCAGGTCGGCCTGCCTCTGAATCTTCAAAGGATGAAAAGAACTCGGACGGCGGGAAAGAAGACGCTGGACCGACAGAATAACAACAGCTTGATTCTGCCGCAGGGCGGGACGGTGGAACGGCGAGGATCGGACTGGTTCGTCCCTGTGGGTGAAGTTACATTTCCAAACGCGAAGTATCACGGCGTGGACCGTCCCGCTTGCACGGGACTCGATCGGATCGAATATTGTCGGGAGACAACGAGATGTCAGCGCATAGAAATAACCACAAATGGGTATGGCTCATCACAGGACTGGTCGCCGGGATCAGCATTGCCTCGATGTGGCCACACGAACCGCTCTCGGCAGCAACCGCTGACCGGAATGACAAATTCGCTCTGATTACCTGCCCGGTGACGGTTGATTCGGAGGCTGTTTTCGTACTCGACTTTCTCACAGGGAGACTCACAGGAGCCTTGATGAACCGTACCCGTACGGGTGCTGGATTCCTGAACTTTTATTATCGGAATCTGGCAGAGGACTTTAAGGTTGGAGCCTCAGGGGAACCGTACTACGCAATTGCCACCGGGCGGGCAGAGATTCCAAGTCGCGGCGGTGCTCAGTGGGGAACCAACGTCTTGTTCGTCGCCGAATTGACCTCAGGCAAGGTCGGTGGCTACGCCATTCCGTTCCAGATCACTCAAGTGCCGAAGCCACCAGTGCCGCTGTTTCCAGTTGACTCATTCCCGTTCCGTGAAGCAACCGTTACTGAGTAATGGTAAAGCGTTTCGCCGATCGAAACTCATTCGCTGAACCAGTCATGGCAGATCACCGAAGGCAATGTTAGCTCCCCATCAGTACCTCGCTGATGGGGAGTTTTTTCGTTTTCAACGTACGAGTAATCGGGCAAGTGAGAAGTCTCCAATAATCGAGAATCGTCCGGGCTTTGGACGTTGCGTCAATTCTGACTCGATCGTATAAATTCAAGGAGACAGGATGTGGGTGCCTTGGACGGGCACTCATCGTACGATCAACTGTCAGGGCGACAGGTCGGGTTACTACTGAGTTCCCCTCGGATTCAGAATCGTCTGCTGATGAGTCAGGTTTGCACGCTGGATGTGGAAGTTCTCAGCCTTTACGAGGCTGCTCTTCAGGAGGCGCGGCGTCACCGCTGGATCGAGAGCCAGAAGCGTGGCTGCGATCTGGGCGACCAGGGATTCCGGGAATGGTACGACTGTTACTGGGCCATCTATATCCGATACCGTCACCTTGAACATCTGCTTGGTGATCGTCAATGGCTTGAGTTCGATTCTGCGGCGTTCGGAGTCCTGACTCCGCTGGTGAGGAACCAGGACGAACTGGCGGCTGAAGTCGTCGAACTGTACCGGCAGGGCTGGGAGAATCTCGACATTCTCAACTGGGCGATTCGGGCGGGGCTGGATCTTAATCAGGTCAAAGAGTGCCTCATTGTGATCAACATGAACGACGCCCGCATTGACCATCGCCTGAATTGACGCCCGACAGCGATCGATTTCTCTGATCACACGACCAGAAGTGATCAGTGTAATCTCGCCGTTGTCCTGTATCCCAGTTGATCACACTTCCATACGAGTTTGATCTGCACGTCATGAACGACGGATGAAGTGAGCTGCGAAACTGCGTACTTCCTGACCATTCAGCACGTGAACCATCCTGAGCCGTTGAATCGTTTCCTGGCTGAACCGACCCATGGGCACGTGTACCAGCTTCTTGCCAAACCTTTTGGCGAGTCGTCTCCATCCTGCTCCTGGCGGGAGTTCGCTCAGGATGGCGATATGGCGTTCTCTACTGTGCATGCAGGCGCCGGCCAGCAACCGCTCTTCCAGCGTGTCGGTGAAGTCGAGCCGGTAATCGTGCCAGACGTCGGTGATATCCAGCGGCGGAAAAAGAAACATGGCGCCGCCGTACCTGGCGAGTCCGATGCCCGGACCGGCCAACTCATCCTGAAAGTCGCTGGCAAACAGCGCCAGAGTAGATTCATCGTGGTGCTCGGCCATCCAGGTGATGCGCCAGGGATAGTCTCTCGGGTCGGCAGGCGAGTCGAAGAACATCAGCACGCAGTCGAGTGTCCCATGCAACTGAGGTGGAAAGACGCGTACGTGGAGTTCACCAGTGTGCCAGTTGCGGAGAGTTTCGCGGATGTCGAGTCCATCTTTGAAACTCGTCGAGAACTTCTCCGTTTGAATCAGGTCAGCTCCCATGATCGACAGAGCCGTGTCTTTGACATGGTTGCGAAAGTTTTCGATGGCGACGTCCTCCGGCGGCCAGCTGCACTGCCGATGCGGATTCCACCTCATTTTCCACCTGTCCTGATCGATCTTTGGAGGCTTGTGCGTAAGTTCACAGCTTCTCCAGTGGACCGGGTGTCCCGGCAACCGGGACACAGCGTCGGCGATGCCTCCGTCAGGGAGACGCGCAAGGTCGACTCCCAGCGAAAACACCGGGAGCTGTTGCCGTTGAGTGTACGGGTAAATGCGAGCGGTCTCTGCCAGCTCGATTGCGAAAGAATCCCCAAAGACCTGTCGCGCGGCAACGATCAGCGTATACAGGTCGGGAGTCATCCGTCGTTCGATGAGACTCAGATTGCGGGCATATCGCAGAAAAACGCCCATCAACTTGGGAGTAATTCGACGTGCGAGCGAACCAAGCTCGCGCTGATATTGGTCGCGCGACGCCAGCAGTAACTGCTTCAGGCCGTCGACCGAAAGGTTCTCATCGCAGTCCAGGTCGGCTCGCGCCTGCTCGTAAAGGCCCGTCAGATACGGCAATTCGCCAAGAAAAAACAGCAGTGAGTTTTCTGAGACCGAGCACAGTTCTGCGGACTTCACTTCAACGTCGTCCACGGACGTATGTAGATCCTTGACATAGGCCTCGCGGATCCACGGCCAGTCAGCCAGCGAGCACACGAACAGGATCCGCTGGAATCTCGTTTCCAGTTCCTTCAGCCTGGCAGCCATCGTGCGTATGCGGTCTGTACTCAATCCCTCTGGAGGCCTCGGAATCCCCAGCAGCGCCGCTGCTGCAAATCGTTCGATCGAAACCCGCTTCAGTGCGTACGGGTCAGGAAGCGCGATTGAGTGGCTTTCGAAGTGGTCCGTCTCAAGGTCGATAAACGCTCGCGGAGTGTGTTCCTGGATGGCGACCCGTAGTGCCGCGATGACCGGCTGACACGGATCAATCGGGACATAGCTGACTCGGCGGCGAATGCCTGGCGAATCGTCGTCATCGCTTTCAGGTGTCCAGTCCCGGGTCGCGAATTCTGTACTCTCTTCCTGAATAACGGTCGTCACGTCCGGGAGGTAGTGAATGGCCCCCTCGACCATCGTTTGAAAAGACGGCGGCAGTGGAATGGCGAGGCAATCAAAGTCGTGGGCCAATTGAATGCGGCGAACCTCAACGGCAAAGTCACCGCTGCCGTGAAGGACAGGGGCAACACTGATTCGCGGACTCAGTTGCAGAGATGCGTCAAGCATTCGACACGCGACTCCCGGAAACAGAAATGTGAGACTCTTTGAGTGCCTCATCGACGTTGATTTCATGAGTGCCAGCGGCACGCAACTCATCAATCAGTAACGGTCCGATCTGGCTTCACAGACAATAACCAGCTCATCGGCCCGGCGCAGACCACAGTCGTCGATCAGAAGGGAACATCGTCGTCGTCACGATCGCCGTCGAAAGGTAAGTCATCGTCGAAGGGAAAATCGTCCGAGTCATCGTCTCCAAACTCATCATCCATTTCATCACTCATGCCATGGTGCATGTCGGGATGCAAAGGATCACCGGGTGAGAAAAAGAAATCTCCGAGCCCCATCGGTACTGCGTTGCCGCCGAGCGATTGACTTCGCTTATCAGCAAGCGAAGACAGGTCCTCGGCGTCCTCGCCGAGGCACCGCAGCAGTGATTCCCGCCAGTAGGCATCACTGCTGAGCGGATGGTCTGCGGACTGAGCGAGACGCTTGATCGCGTACCGCAGGACGTTGATGCCATCCCGTGTCGAAAAGTCCAGTTTCAGTTCGTGAGCCTGCTGCAGAAAATCGACCGTCAGGCCGAGCATTTCATCATCGGCAAAGGGAATGTGATAACGAAGAATGGCCAGCTCATCGTTCCGTTCCGGATGTTCCAGCGCCAATGTTGGTTGCAGCCGGCTCAGGATGTAGTCGGGGATCTCGAAGGTGGACTCATCGTCGTTCATCGTGACGGCACATCGAAAATCAGGATGAGCGTTGATCGTAATTCCGGCAACGATGGACTCGACATAGCGACGATGATCAAGCAGTGGAGCCAGGCTGGCCCACGACTTTTCGTTCATCCGGTTGCCTTCATCGAGGATGCACACGCCGCCTCGCAGCATCGCCGTGACCAACGGAGAAGCGTGATACTTGATGCGACCGCTTTCAGCCAGAACCGGCGTCACCAGCAGGTCTTCCGGTCGCGTGTCCGCAGTACACTGGTAGATGTAGAGTTCCTGCTGGCGGGCGTGGGCCGCCGCGATGGCCAGTGTTGTCTTGCCGATTCCCGGAGTGCCGACAATTCGCGGCGCCAATGCCAGATCCTTGTCGTCAACGACGATCCAGCAGGCCAGCAATTGCCTGAGAGACTCTGCTTGCCCGATCCAGTTGCCTTCGGAGAGGTCTGGCTTGCTTAAGTGAAGTGACACTCCGTCGACTTCGACCTGGTCGATCATTTCAGTGAGTCTTTCCGGAAATCAGATACTGTTCAGGTTACGGGAATGTCGGATGGTCAAGTCCTTGAGCGGTCGCTGATTCCCGATCCGGAGAAAGCGATCAGCAGTGAGAAATCACCGCCGCCACACAATCTAACTGCGATGACTGGCAACGCGTAGGGTCGACCGGCAGCAAACTCGGGAAATCCAACGGACGCCACGGAACGTATCGTGAAAACTGATCCGAGTGTGCCGATCACAGAAAATCGGCGAATCTCGTCCAAAACGGTGTTGGATCAATTTTTCACTGATCCGTTTTTTTTCAGGATCCGATCTTGAAGTCACGCAATCGCGTGATACCTTACCGCAGGCTCTCACACGTTTGCGTGAGACGGATTGTGCCGGCTCGGTCGGCAACAAGGTGTTTGAAGTGGTTATTTTGATGTAATGGATTCTGGTGTTCAGAATCTTTAGTTTTTGTTGGTTCGCATCGAGGAGAGCAGATTATGCCAAAGCGAGCGAAAAAGGGTTTCACGTTGATTGAGTTATTGGTCGTGATTGCGATTATCGCAATTCTGATCGCACTGCTGCTGCCGGCCGTTCAGCAGGCACGAGAAGCAGCACGTCGTTCTACCTGTAAGAATGGTCTGAAGCAGATTGGGTTGTCGCTGCACAACTACCATGATGTTCACAAGACACTGCCTCCAGGTTGCACGGCTGGTCCAACTGCGACCGCGACTGGCGGTGCGAACTTCCTGGGCTGGACGTTCCACATGCTTCCGTTCTTCGATCAAGCTCCGCTGTTTAAGAAGTTTAACAGCAAGGTTCCGATCAACGTGGCGCCAAATGCAGCCTTGACTTCGACGATTCTGTCAGTGATGCGTTGCCCGTCCGATGCTGGTCCGGATCAGGATCCATCCGGCAGCTCTGCCTTCGGCACGTCGTTCGACATGGGACTCGCCAACTATGTCGGCAATTTCGGAGTCGGAATGCCAGACGTCAATGCGAACCCTCGCGCAGTGCAGGGGATCATGGGTGTCAACACAAAAGTTCGTTTTCGTGACATTAAGGACGGACAGTCGAACGTGATCTTCGTTGGTGAACGTCGCAATCCGAAGATCTGTGGTCCTCATGTTACTGATGGTGGTCCAACCGTAGCTGGTACGCTCGGTGGCTGCACGTACTGGGCTGGCGCGAATGTTGCGGCTTCGGCGGTGAGTACTCCCAACCTGCTTGACGGCGCGGGCGTTATTAATGCTGGTACCCAGCTGTATCAGATCCTTGGTACGACTCGTAGTGGCATTGTGGGTTTAAATGCCTCGGGTGCTGAAAACGCGCTCGTTGGGTCGCTGTCTACGACTGCTGGAGCGTCCTTAGCCGCGACAGCAGTTACGATCAAAATCAACAAGACCGCGTCTGGTACACAGAACATGTCTGGTCTCTACCAGGACAATACGACTGTTGGTTTCAGCAGCTGGCATACCGGCGGTATGCAGGCTCTGCTGGGTGACGGAACCGTCCGCTTTCTGAGCGAAAACATTGATTCAAATATCTATCAGAATCTTTCCCGTCGTTCTGACGGCACGACACTGGGTGAGTTCTAAGAGTTGCTGATCTAATCAGCGGCACGAAATTGAAAAGCCCCTCGGTTACTTCGGTAATCGAGGGGCTTTTCTCATTCAGGAACGTGTCCAGAAGAGATTCCCGATTTCCAGCCACGTCATTCCCGCGCAGAGGGAATCTTTTGTGTCACACAGGCTGGCCTGGCGGAGCAGTTGTTGATGGGGAAGTCGGTGGTGAGGTGGATTGCTCGGGCTGCGGAAAGAGGATCGGGGCCGGGACAGTGTCTGGCGACGGTCTCCGCGTCGTACCTGGTACTCGGACCGTACTCGGAAAAGCACACCGGCGAAATGCCTCTATCACGCAGACTCCCGGCGTCCTACTGCCTGGCGATTGGCGGTGGGCTGCTCGATTGCCCTATCGCTCGGGCGAGTGGTCGAGTCCCGTGCAAGGATGCATCAGAAGCGGCATGTAGAGCGTGATACCGCTGGTCCGCGGAATTCCGGCGAAATCGCATCGTGCGGAAACTAGCGGCGAACTGTGCAGCGCAGGACGATGATTGCTCCGACGAGCAGGATGCCGTTGCCGACCCACATGCCCCAGGCTGGATCGACAGATCCGGCTTTGGCAAGACTCATCATGAGCAGCACGACCGGGTAGTAAACGAGCAGGATTGGCAGGAAGCACATGAAGAACGTTGTCAGAAACTGGCGACGAGCCTGCATGATCGAAAACGGTCCGCCCAGCAATGCAAAAAAGAAACAGCTGCAACTCAGCGCGAACCGATTATGCAGTTCTGTATTGTGTTTGAAGGTGTTGCTCTCGCTGCCGCTGATTCTTGCTGACTGATCGGCTATCGATGACTCCGCCAGCTCTTCAAATTCGCCCATCGTCAACGCGAATGCGGTGCTGATCGCCTGAATGTCCTCTGCCGTCTGCCTGTCTTTCTCAAAGCCAGCGAGTTTCTCTCGAATATCACGGATACTTAGATGGCGAGGCTTAATCCTCTGCCCGCTCATGGGAGGCGGCAGTTCGATGTTGCCTTCCTTGAGGCGAATAGAAACTCGACCGGGTCCCTCTATGCGGGCGTCAGTTGGTTGCAGAATGATCTTCTCGGTCTCCAGATCGATCCGCAGTACTGCCTCCGTTAACTGAGCCACATACTGCTCTCTACCAACGGTGTAACGCAGGTTAGGACGGATCAGCCGACGATTTTCTTTGTCGACGCCCGACACGGTGATCGCCCAGCCCTTTTCGGGATATTCGACCATGTGTTGAGCAGACAGAACGTCGAAGAAAATGTCTTCCATCGCCAGTGTGACAACTCGCTGAATGTTCGCCATCGACCAGGGAATCACCTGATCATTCAGCAGCAGCGAACACACCGTCAACGCACCGCCCAGAAAGAAGGCCGGAGCGAGCAGAGACATCACATTGATGCCAGCGGCCCTGGCGGCAGTGATCTCGTGGTCGGCGGCGAGGCGTCCGTAGACAACGCAGACAGAAAGCAGCAGCGTGGCAGGAATAGTGAAAGGCAGCAGGCTCGGCACGACATAGGGGAGAATCTGCAGAACCTGCAGCGGCCCCAGCCCTCGCTCAGTGACTTCCCGAAACACGCCGACGAAAACCAGAAGCACCGTCATCACGGTGATGACAAGCAGCAGCACCCGGATCAGGTCGACCAGAATGTATCGCTGCAGAATTTTCATGCGGGCAATTGTCCATCAGCTGCAGAGTCGAAGCCGGAAGTCGTCAAGGATGTCACGTCAGAAATGGCCGTAACGACACAACCCAATATTGAAGGCACAAACCTGTTGAGGAGTGGATCGAGAACAACCCTGTATTCGACGCGTGCCACAGGCTCACTAATTAGGGAAAATCGGCTTCCGAGGTCAATGCAGGTTCAGAGCTCGCCGACCATCTGCAACTCACACCTCTGCATCATAAGTACTGAATTTGAAAGAAGATGACACAGCGAACCGGCGGATCCGACTTCCAGCCACAGGACCAGAGTCACGATTGGCGACTGAAACATCGCACCGCGAAACCGCTATGCCCGGCAAGGTCAGCCAGAGACCTCCGGACCGGCACGAAGGCTTCAGACCGGGGCAGACCCGCTTCTTGTCGATGAGCGACCCATGTTGGCTGATGCGAGCACCACGATCTTTCCGAAATGACTAACAGCCCGTTGAAAAAGCCGGGATGTGGTAACCCGACGCGTAAGCGAGGGATGAATCCCCCCGAAACCCTGAGGTAATGCACTTCGATATCCCTCGCTTACGCTTCGGGTTACCTTTTTCAACGGGCAGCTAACGTTGGTACCGGACGCTGCTCCTTTGCCTCGAAGGGTGCCGACACAACAGATCACTCGACACACTTTTCCGCGAGTCACATTATGGAATTGTTCAATAACGCTTCGGACGATCAGATCGCACTTATGGGATGTGCTGCGGCACTCCTGTTTTCCGGCGGACTGATGTACGTCAGCTTTTTTGTCGGTCGACTGCGGCACGATGTGGAAACAACAAGCCGTTCCATTCCGATGGCACCGGTCCAGAAGGCGGATTCCGATTCGTCTGAACGGAAAGCTGCCTGAATCGTCAGGAACGGCCAGACCGCAGAGCTCACTCGGCCATCGTGGCTGAGTGGGCTCTGTCTTTTGCACAGTTCAGACTCAAACTGTACCTGTGAACTGAACCTTGAGGACGCTGACGATAAGCAATTTGGCAGGCACTTCCAGGCAGGATGTCAATCCGGCTCAGACGCTCTGAACTGACACTTGTAAGCGATCCTGTCCCTTGGACCCTGGCAAAACTTCTTTGCGTCTTGAATCTGATTCGCTCGGCAGGGAGGATGGTCGGCTTGCCGGATCGTTTGTTACACCGCAGGAAGAAGCCAATGCGAGTCATCTGGAAAACAGTTTCTGTTCTGGGCATCTTCGGGCTTGGCTATCTCGCCGGCAGCGCTCAATGGGCTGGTACGTCATCAGCCACGGCTCAAGGTTTGGGAGCGAACCCTCCAGGTGAGGAAGTCACCAAGTCGATCACTGCCGCGTACTCGGCCCTGCAGTCGGTCCGCAGTGCTCTGAATCAGGAGGGGCGATACAAGCCGGCCACGAAGATCATGAATATTGCCGGTGTGATGGGAGGCGGAATTGACGCGATCGCTGACCTGGAATCTGGTCGCGGCGTCGACCCGGAAACATTCGGCGCGCTGTATGCAGGCCACGCGTCTGACGAAGTGTCGGTCGAAATCGACACTGACCAGAATGGTCGACTGACCTACAAGGGCAAAGTCGTACGCATGTACTCGATCGAGCGTCTGAAGCAGACGTACCAGGAACGCCTCAAGTATATTGGCCAGGAAGAGGACGATGCCGGCTTCTGAGTCGGGACGCTACACTCCGCCGCATGGCACTACTCAGCATCAAAGACGTCAGGTTTACCTTCTCACTCCCGATCCTGCTGGACGGGGTCAGTGTAAACATTGAACGTGGCGAACGGGTTGGACTTGTAGGTCGCAATGGCGCCGGCAAGTCCACATTGCTGCGCCTGATTTCAGGCCAGTTAAAGCCCGATGATGGCGTCGTCACACTCGAATCCGGAGCACGGCTGTCGTCACTGACGCAACACGTCCCAGACGCCAAAGGCGGTTCGATCTTCGCTCAGGTATCCGACGGAATCCCGAACATCGGCGCGGACATCGCCGAGTTTCGCCGACTTGACCTCAAGTCGCAGTCGGAAACGCTGACTGCGGATGAGCAGGCAGCGATGGACGGAGCCATCGCGCAGATCGGCAACGAAGAGCACGGTTGGGATTCGCTGCACAGCGTCGAACGCACTCTGCGGGAAATGTCACTAGACCCGGACCAGACCTTCGATTCGCTCTCCGCCGGAAAAAAGCGACGAGTTCTGCTCGCTCGCGCACTCGTCACTGGACCAGACGTGCTGCTGCTCGACGAACCGACGAACCATCTGGATATCGATTCGATCCTCTGGTTACAGGATTTTCTGTCGCGGTATTCAGGTACGCTGATTTTCGTGACTCACGACCGAGCGTTTCTGCAGGCTCTGGCGAACCGCATCATTGAAGTCGACCGCGGGCGGTTATTCGACTGGACCTGCGACTACGCGACATTCCTGATACGGCGCGACGCGATGCTGGAAGCTGAAGTGCAGCAGCAGGCTTTGTTCGACAAGAAACTGGCCGAGGAAGAACGCTGGATTCGACAAGGAATCAAGGCTCGCCGTACTCGCAATGAAGGCCGTGTTCGCGCCCTGAAAGAGCTGCGGGAGGTGCGTCGACAACGTCGCGAAAAGGTCGGCAAGGCGAAGATGCAGCTGCAGGAAGCGGAGCGGTCCGGCATGCTCGTGTCGAAAGCCGACAACGTATCTTTTGCCTACGACAACGAACCCATCATCCGCGAGTTCTCGACAACCGTTTTCCGAGGAGACCGCATCGGACTCATCGGGCCTAACGGAGTCGGCAAGACGACACTGCTCAAAGTGCTCCTGAACGAACTACAGCCTCAAAGCGGCAACATTCGAATCGGGACGAACGTTGCCGTCGCGTACTTTGATCAACTGCGAGCACAGCTTGAGGAAGATAAAACCGTCCGCGAGAACATCGGCGACGGAGCCGACTTTGTCACGATCAACGGTCAGCGCAAACACGTCGTCGGTTACCTGCAGGACTTTTTGTTTTCCCCTGATCGCGTTCAAACGCGAGTCAGCTTTCTCTCGGGAGGCGAACGGAATCGTTTGCTGCTGGCTCGGCTGTTTACCAAACCGGCGAACATCCTGGTTCTTGACGAACCGACCAATGATCTCGACGCCGAGACGCTTGAACTACTGGAAGAGTTGCTCTCGCAGTTTTCCGGAACGCTGCTGCTGGTGAGCCATGATCGCGCATTTCTCAATAACGTCGCGACAAGCACATTCGTCTTTGAGGGCGATGGCATCGTGCGGGAATTCGACGGTGGCTACGACGACTGGCAGCGTCAGAAAATCGACGTCACCGAACGAGCTGCAGCCGATGCCAGAACCACTACCGCAAGGCAGTCAACTGAAAATCAGTCGTCTGGCAGTCACGTTGCCCTGAAGACTCGCAAGCTCACCTTCAAGGAGCAGCAGGAACTGGATTTTCTGCCACTGAAAATTGAGAAATTCGAAACTCAGCAAACTGAGCTACATGCGAGGATGTCTAACCCTGAGTTTTACCAGCGATCCCGAGAAGAAATCGCCGCTGTCACCGACGAACTCGAAAGACTCGAACACGAACTCGAAGTAACCTTTGAACGCTGGGAACTGCTGGACTCGTAAACCAACTGTGTAATCAATGTTAGAGTTAGTGCAGAACTTTTCGGGCAATGGAGTCATGGCGTAGGAGTCGTGAAGCGAAGCGGAACGCACCGTTTCCGGCGGGCCACAACCGCAGTCCCCATCGTCCCGCTTTACGCACCCAACCACGACGGCCACCCGCGATGGCTACGGCCACACGCTGAAAGAAACCCGTCGAATCTTCAAAGTCACGCGCGAACGCATTCGTCAGATCGAATCGAAAGCTCTGAAGAAACTGCAACACGCAACTCAAGCCGTGCACCTGCAAGGCTTCGTCGACCCAATTCACGAGCAGACGCCAGAATCAACTCGACTTGAGGCAACCTGAAAGTCGTTCAGCGACAAAACGGAAAGAGGCGGCGGCTTATCTGAAATGCCGCTTTTGATTTCGCGTCTTCGAATGCAGGTGTCCATAGTGCGTGCGGGGGCACGCGGGCGGATTCTGGTCCGCGTTGGTTGGAGCGTGATGGGGTCGCCTTGCAGCGGCCATGCTTTGGCGACAGTCTTCGTTCGAGGACTCCAGGCGAAAGTCCAACCAGGCGGTGACAATGTCGGGGAACAGATTGTCCAGCAGTGACTCGCCTGGTGGTGGCCGATTCATGGCGGCGACTTTCTGAAAGCGTCTGCGGCCCGCTTTCAGCCACTGCGAAAACTCGACTGACATCGCAGCCGGTGTCAGCAACTCAACCTGCAGCGCAATTCAGGGACGCCACGGTGCCTGACTATCCAGTCTGGGTTGGAGGAACTTTGCATCAACGTCTTTGTACCAGGCGTGGAGTCTGGATTTCATCAAGGCAACTTGATCGGGCATCGTGGTTGCCATGTCGTTGCGTTCACCGATGTCTGATTTCAGGTTGTAGAGGTGAGTTCGACCGTCTTCGAAACGTTCGATCAGTTTGTAGTCGCCGACTCGAATGGCTCCGCCGGGGATACCGCCCTGGTTTGAATAGTGCGGGTAGTGCCAGAAGAGGGCGTCTCGGTCGAGTGTCGTGTCGCCCTTGAGTAAAGGAACGAGGCTTTGGCCGTCGCGATGCTGATCAGTCTTTGACTTGACGCCTGCCAGGTCGAGGATCGTTGGATAGAAGTCTGTGCTGATGACTGGTGTGTCGCAGACGTTGCCGGCCTTTGAGACTCCTGGAGCACGGATCAGGAATGGTTCGCGGATTCCACCTTCGTACAACCAGCCTTTGCCACCTCGAAGTGGAAGGTTCGACGTGGGAGAGCCTTCCGACGTCGACAGGCCTCCGTTATCCGACGTGAAACAGATCACCGTGTTGTCATAGAGGTTCAGCTCTTTCAACCGGTCGACAATCCGACCAACAGCCGTGTCCATGCTTTCGACCATCGCGGCGTACGTTGCATGTTTCTGCAGAATGCGAACGCGACGTTCGTTGGCTCCTGGCCAGACCTGTTCTTCTTCAGCAAACTCAAGTTTGCCTGCCAGTGCCTCGGCTTTCTTGCGATACTTCTCGACCAGTTCCTTTGGAGCCTGCAGCGGCGTGTGGACCGTGTAAAATGCAAGGTAACACAGGAACGGATCGTCCTTGAACTCGCCGATCTGACGTAACACTTCATCCGTCAGCCGCTTCGTTAAATGCTCGCCCTTCAGTCCGTCGTTCAGTCGTGGGTTCGAGTATGGAGAGAAGTAGTTGCGAGGCGCACCTCGCACGTGACCGCCGATGTTGACGTCAAAGCCCTGGTACTCGGGCCAGAATTCTTCGGTCGGGCCAAGATGCCACTTGCCAAAGAAAGCTGTTCGGTATCCGTCAGCCTTTAAAGCTTCGGCAATTGTCACTTCTTCAAGCGGCATTCGATCATTCAACGGAGCCGGCTTGAATCGGCCTTCGCGCATGCCGACGAAAAAATTTGTCGCATCAACTCGGGAAGGATACTTCCCGGTCATGATGCTGTAACGAGTTGGGCTGCAAACGGGATTCGCCGCGTAGCCATTCGTAAACCGGACACCCTCGCGAGCCAGTTGATCAACATTATGCGTCTCGTAGAAGGTCGACGAATTGTTCGCTCCGATATCCATGTAGCCGAGATCGTCGACCAGGATAAAGACAAAATTCGGGCGACTCGCCGCATCCGCACTCATCGACGCGGCAGGAACAAGCAAAGCACACATTAGCAGAAGGCGTCGCATCAGAAGATTACTCCGGAAAGGAATCGGGAACTGGTCGAAGAACGTCTTCTGAGTGATATTGTCTGCAGGGGAACGTCGCAACCCGGGCGGCAATGAGTAAGGCACGAGCCCTTCGGTGTAACCGGAGTCGCCATGCTTTGGACGCATATCTTCAGAGACTGAATTCTGGCAAATCAGGCTACGAAGTTTTCCGACTGATGATCGCCAGCGGCGTGAGAAAAGCTGCCACACGGTGCGGGAACTGACTGTCGAAGTTACACGCGCCAATGCGTCATAGCAGTCTGTCAGACGAATCCCCGACAGCCACCGACGGGACGAACAGTGACCGACGCACCACTGTTCGATCAAATCGATTAGTCATTGGCCGTCGATCCAGATTGGGCAGCGCCATTGTTCGCGACATCGTCGAGGATCCCCAACCCACCTGCTACCAACGAAAAACGGGAACCTGAACCATTTGGTCCGGGCTCCCGTCTCCAGAAAACAACGAATGTCTCGGTGGGATACTTGTCTACTTGGCAGCATCCTTCTTCTTCTTGTCACCGGCTGGTTTTTTTCCGGCCGCTGGCTTGCCTTTTCCGTCTGCACGACGACCCAGTTGCGGCAGTTCCTTCTGCTGTTCTTCGGTCAGCACCTGCTTCAGAGCCGCCAGAATCTTGTCATTAACTTCTTTCTGCGACTTCCCAAGTTCGGCCATCTTTGCCTTCTGCTCATCGCTCAGCTTGACAGCGCTCTGGACTGCTTTACGAGCCTCGGGATCTTTCGACTCACGGGCCTTCTTCATAGCTGCGGCACGAGCATCGACCTGTTCCTTGGTCAGGATGGAATCCTGAGCCTTACGGAATTCTGCAAACTTCTCAGCAAACTCCTTGTCGATTGCAGCAACCTTTTCCTTCTGCTCGGCAGACAGTTCGATCTTTCCGAGGAATCGCGAAGTTGCGGTTGGTGCTTTGCGCTCAGCACCTTTTCTAGCTTCGCCCTTCTTCGCTGCAGCAGGTTTTCCCTTTTCGCCCTTCTTTGCATCTTCGGCGACGGCACCAGTTGCGAGAACCAAAGCCAACATCAGCATCAGCATTGTCTTGAATGTCTTCATTTCGAAAACTCCTTCGCCCGATTTCGAGCACATACACGAGAAAAGTGAAAGGTCGAACATGGATTTCGACTTCGACAGCAGAGATCCGCTGCAACATGCAGCGATAGAAGCGTTCTCAAGAATCGGACTGCGCAACGCCACCTGATTCATGACGAACCGCGTGCTGCACGTCCGAGTGCTCAATCCTACGAAACAAACCTGCGGCCATGACCTTAGTTTCGGTAAAACTAAAGCCGGCTGGAAAAACATCCCGGAAACCGACGACGCGACTACCGGGATGTTGAAGTTCGATCAGCTGAACAGTTCGTTGATCACCGTCCCATCACGAACAATCATGATTGGACGGCCAGTGTTCGTTGCGAATTCATTCGTGTGGTCAATTCCGAGCGTGTGGTACAGTGAAGCCGCCACGTCGTCCGGAGAGTAGCCCTTCTCATCCTTCGGCAGAGTCGCGAGGTCGTCGGATTCGCCGAGAACCTGTCCGCCTTTCACACCCCCACCAGCCATCAGCATGAACATACAGCGTGGGTAGTGGTCGCGACCGACTCGCTCGGTATTGATCTTCGGAGTACGACCAAACTCGCCTGTCACAAACACCGTCGTCGTCTCCAGCAGGCCCTTCAATTCCAGGGACTGAAACAAGCCAGCCAAGCCACTGTCGAGCCCTGGCAAATGGCGATCTTTCAGCACATTCCAGTTGTCGCGATGAGTGTCCCAGCCGCCCAGCGAAATCGTCACGAATCGCGTTCCGGCGGCAACGAGTCGAGTTGCCAGAAGACAACTCTGATCAAATCCAGTTTCGCCGAAGAGACTGGCGGACTCTTTGGGTTCCTTGCTCGTATCAAACGCTTCGCGCGAAGCCTTAGACGTAATCATGTAGTAGGCCTGCTGACCGAAACGGTCGAGTCCATCAATGAGCTGACTGTCTTTCTCAATCGAGCTGAAGGTACTGTCCAGGTCACGCAGCAGGTTCTGCCGTTTTTCGACCTCACTGATTGTCACACCGTTGCCAAGCTTGATGCCTCGCACGCTGAAAGGCTGTCCGGCCTGCGGCGTCGCGCCTGTGTTCAGCGCGGCATACCGAACGCCCAGGAAACCAGGCTTTTGAGCACTCTTGGGGATCGCTACGAACGGCGGAATATCACGAGGCGACTCCAGTTCCTTACTGATGACCGCTCCGTAGCCCGGATACTCCAGCGAAGGCAGCGGTCGACTGCCGGTGTTAACGTATTCGGTGCCGAGGCGGTGCGCACCCAATGTATGACTGACACCTCGTAGAATCGTGAACAGGTTCTGGCACTGTGCCAGCTTTGGAAGGTGCTCGGAAATTTGAATTCCTGGCACGTTGGTGTCGATCGGATTGAACTCACCGCGATGAGTATCCGGAGCATTCGGCTTCAAATCGAACGTGTCCATATGAGATGGTCCACCGTTCAAATTGACGAAGATTGCAGCCTTCGCTCTGCCCTCTTTTACCTGCCCGGCTTCCGCCATCCGCAGGTAGTTGGACATCGTCAAACCAGTCGCACCGATGGCTCCGACCTTCAGAAAATCGCGACGACTTGAACCTTCACAGTTAGTGTAATGTGCCATTGAGTGATTCCTGTCAGGAGAGTGGATGAGTCTGTTTCGTCAAAATCCGAACGGACTCGGAGGGATTGTAATTTCAGCATCAACGCTCTTCGAAAAGTGATCGCAGCAGAACAGGCGTCAGTGATTCACGATGAACTCTTTCGTGTTTACCAGAGCCCACAGCACATCACGGACACCAGCGAGCTGGTCAGTAGACGATGAAATATAGGCAACGGATTTTTCAAGTTCGTCCGGACGAGGTTCACGGCTAAGCGTACGGAGATATGTACCACGAACAATTTCCGGTAGCTTCGCAGCATCCGTCTTCTGGGCGAGTTCGGCTTGACCTTCAGCACCGTCTGCGGAAGTGGCCGTCAGTTCCTCAATTCGACTCTGCAACTGATCGACTCGACGCTGAGCGCGGCTGATCTCCGTTTCGTTCTTCGATTTCTGAGCCTTCTTCAGCAGCAACTGAGTTGTCTTGAGCTGCTTCTCCAATCCGGCAACCTGACGCTCAGTCGCTGACTCGGAAGATCCTGACTTCTGAGTCTGCCGCAGCCCCAACTCCGAAGCCACCTGATTAAGCCATCCACCACGACCGCGATCAATCTGGTCGTGAATGAAGGCGTCGTTCTGCAGGAAGACAGTTTGCAGCAGACTTGGCTCCTGTGAACGATCGCAGTCACAGTTGGACTCACGGATTGAACGTCCGAAGACGGACAGAGCGTAGTTCGCAGGATTCTCGTTGTAGCGCGACCCGGCAGCAGCCACGGCGATGCTGCGACTCTGCATGTTCTGGTGCAGCTGCGAGATTTCCTCATCCGAAGACGTTGCCGCGATCACGGCATCCAGTGCGACCTCGGCCGGCAGTCGTCGAGGAATCGAATGGCTGAAGTTGCGTTCGTCCAGTCGATTCGTCTCGTTGGGCAGCCAGGTTCTCTGGTAGGTGTCGCTGTTGGCAATTTCACGATGCAACCACTTCAGATCGTAACCGCTATCGACGAATGCCTTCGTGAGATAATCAAGCAACGGGGCATTGCTCGGAGGGTTGGCCAACGCCAGATCGTCCGGCGGCTCCACAATGCCAACGTTGAAATAGCAGGACCAGATGCGGTTCACGATTGCTTTGGCAAGCAACTGCTTTTTGTCGTTTCGCAACCAGTCCATCAATGGCTGGCGAGAATCGTCGAACTGCGTAAGGTCCGTCGTCTCGGCTTCCCCCAGTAACTTGGCTTCTGAGACGACACGAGAAGTGTTACGACGTTCCGGTACGGCTTTACCGTTCTTGTCCCGTTTCACTGGTTTCGGAGGCTCCGGCCTGGCTGTCCAGACCTCTTCAAAGGGAGTCACGTCACCACGTGCGATGTTCTCAGAGAGTTTACGACGAAGGTCATTCCCCTTCAGGTTCTGATCCACGCCGAGCTTCGCGAGAATTTCCGGTGCATACTTGCGAGCGTCAGGACTTCTTTGCGCTTGCGTGTTGGCAAAGAAATTCTTGAACTGGTGGAAGTCGTCCATCGTCCATTGATCGAACGGATGTTTGTGGCACTGGGCACACTGAATACGAGTACCGAGAAAGTTATAGGCGAAGGAGATTGCTCGATCTTCATTTGTCCTGAAATTCTGCCGGGCCCAGTAGTGCGGCATCGTCGACCGATCGGCATAGATCGCTTCAGGTGTTTCGTCCTTGGAAGTCTTTTTGTAGATCTTCGCCATGTTTTCGCAGTACTCCAAGTACGACTCGCCCTTTTCACGGCTGTTGGCGAGCACGAATCCTTCGGCGATTTTGTCATAAGGCATGTTCTTTTCGACGCGGACGCGAATCCAGTCGTACCAATCCTGAGCGGCCTGACCGCGAACTGGTGTGACGTTATTCAGCTGGTCATCGCTGTTGCCCGTCCAGTCAGCAAGGCGAGTCGCCCACCATGCGGCATAACTGGGCTGCGTCAGCAGTTCGTCGACTTTGAGTGCTCGCTTATTTCCTCGCGCGTCAGCAACGAATGCCTGAATCTCTGTTGGACTCGGCAGCGTGCCGATCATGTCGAGCGATACACGCCGGAGAAATTCCGTGTCGCCAGAAACATTCGATGGGACGATGCCCAGCTTCGAGAGCTTCTGCACAACAAATTCGTCAATCTTCGTGTTCGTTTCGACCAGCGGATAATTGCTGCCGAATTGCGACGTGACGGGGCGAACCACGGGAATTGGCTGAACTCCGTTATCGTAAAAA
>JAQBWV010000279.1 GCA_027624335.1 Planctomycetota bacterium | reverse complement strand
GCAACGATTGGCTGCGATCGTCAGCAGCCATGGCTTGATCGGTCTTTGTTGATCCCACTTCTCCAGGTTACGAAAAACACGCACGAGCGCGTCTTGCGCGACATCCTCGGCATCTTCCCGATGACCGAGCATTCGCAGACAAAGGGAAAACACCAGTCCCTGAAATTTCTCGATAAAGGCGCGCAACGCTAACTCGTCGCCGGAAAGGCATCGCTGGACAAGGTGTACGTCTTCCGGCACGTTAGTTCCTGTTTGACAGGTTGAACCCCCTGGCAGGGTTCCAGAACAACTCAATCCAGCTCCGTACGGGCAGATGCAAAAGTGTTACCCGCGCGAATTGACGTAAGTTTCATTCAGCAGAGCGGCGTGCTCTATGCCGTCGAGCTGATCTTGCCTCGGATGGCCGGAACCGTTCGAATTCGCACCTGTTCCGGATGAAGATCCGGCTCCTGGACCGGAAAAACCGCATACATCAAAGAAATTCACTCAGCACATTTGAGCCGACAGGAAACAGAGTACGTGCCCGAAGCGACCTCGGGCAACGTTCTGGGCCGTCGGGATGTTTATTGGAGCCTGAAATGCGAATCTGGCCGGGGCGTCCGTACCCGATGGGCGCGACCTGGGACGGTGCGGGTGTCAACTTCGCTCTCTATTCGCGAAACGCGACGGCAGTCGATCTTTGCCTGTTTGAAGACAGCAAGTCGACTCAGGAATCCGCCACGGTCACCTTGAAACAGAAAACGAACTTTGTCTGGCACGGCTATCTGCCGGATGTTCGACCTGGACAGCTCTACGGTTACCGCGTCGACGGCATCTACGATCCCGCCATCGGCCACCGATTCAACCGGAACAAACTGCTCCTTGACCCCTATGCGAAGGCGATAGGTCGGGATATTACCTGGGACGATTCTCTGTTCGGTTATACCGTCGGAGAGTCTGACCTGTCGTTTGATCGTAGCGACAGCGCCGCCGTTGCGCCACTGGCCGCAGTCATCAATGACGCGTTTGTCTGGGGCGATGATGAGCCACCGAGAGTTCCCTGGAACCGCATGTTGATTTACGAGGTCAACGTTCGAGGTTTCACGAAACTGCACCCTAAAGTCTCGTCGTCAGTGCGAGGCACTTATGCGGGACTCTGCTCGCCAGCTGTAATCCGGCATCTACTGGGCCTGGGAGTCACCTCGATCGAACTCATGCCGGTTCAACACTTCGTGGAAGATCGATTTCTTGACGAGCGGGGCTTGACCAACTACTGGGGTTACAGCTCGCTCGGTTTTTTTGCACCGGAAAAAAGTTACTCGTCAGCGGACTCGCCCCAGGAGACCGTCCGCGAATTCAAACGGATGGTCAAAACGCTGCACAAGAACGGGATCGAGGTGATTCTCGACGTGGTGTACAACCACACCGGCGAAGGCAGCGAAATGGGTCCGACGCTGAGCTTTCGAGGGATCGACAACGCCAGCTATTACCGTCTCGCCGGCAACTACCGCTATTACGAGAACTTTTCCGGCTGTGGCAATTCATGGAACGTCAACGATCCGTTCGCACTCCAGCTGATCATGGACAGCCTGCGCTATTGGGTGCAGGAAATGCACGTTGACGGGTTTCGATTCGACTTGTGTTCGGTACTCGGGCGCGAGCCGCGTGACTTCGACGCAGGAGCTGCTTTCTTCGATGCCGTTCAGCAGGATCCTGTACTGTCTCAAGTCAAGATGATCGCCGAGCCATGGGACGCGGTCGGCAGTTATAACCTCGGACAGTTTCCCGGACTCTGGAAAGAATGGAACGGGCAGTACCGCGACGTCGTTCGAGAATTCTGGCGAGGTGACTACGGCAAGCTGCGCGACTTCGCCACTCGAATCTGCGGCAGCAGTGACATCTTTCAACGAGGCGAACGTAGCCCGCTCGCCAGTATCAACTTCGTGACTTCGCACGACGGATTCACGCTTCGAGACCTCGTCAGCTATAGCCAGAAGCACAACGAAGACAATCAGGAGAACAGTGGAGACGACCATAATCGAAGCTGGAACAGTGGCGTCGAAGGAGAGACCAGCAACCAGGCAATCAACCGACTGCGAGAGCGGCAACGACGAAACTTCATCGCCACGCTGTTCTTCTCTCAGGGCGTACCAATGCTGCTGGCTGGCGACGAATTCGGTCGTACTCAACGCGGCAACAACAACGCCTACTGCCAGGACAATGAAATCAGTTGGGTGGACTGGAAGCTCGACACAGAACAGAAATCCTTTCAGAAATTTGTCCGTCTCGCGATTCAGCTTTGGAATGACAATCCAGTCTTTCACCGGCACACGTTTTTCCAGCCGTCCGTGCATGGTGAGCCTGACGACCGAGATATTCACTGGCTAACCCCGGCAGCCATGCGAATGACCAGTGCCGACTGGGAAGCCGGCTATGCACGCTGTGTGGGACTGCTGCTCGACGGGCGCATGGTGGGCGAGTTCGACGCACACGGCGAACCGCTCGAAGGCAACACGGTATTGCTGCTGATCAATGCCAGCGAAAGTGACATCCCGTTTACGTTGCCGTCACTCGACAAAGACTTCGTCTGGATGGCTGAACTGGACACGTACTTTCCCACAAGGAAAGCCCGGGACTTCAGAGCTGGCGACGTCTATCAGCTAAAGGGCCGCTCGTTGACAATGTTTGTGCGTCGCCGCGAACGCCGCAGGCTACTGCGGAAAAAAACGAGCTCCTGATAGAGTTCTGCCACTTTGGCGAATCATGAAATTCCGGTAATTCCATTCAAGCTGAAGCAGTTCCTTCCGACCAGTGGGAACCGGCCCGACAAAGAATCCGGTAAATTGTTGGTTCCCGTTTTCAAGGACGACATCAGACAGAATCCGTCACTGCAACAGAGGCCGGACGATCGATGCCCACAATTGGTATCCCTGTTCGTTCAGATGCAGGCCGTCTTTCAGGAACAGTTCTGGTCTTGGCTTACCGTCGGCCCCCAGCATCGGCTTGACGATGTCGACGTACGTCAGCTTCGCGTCTTTCTCGCAAATGACAGCGATGGCATTGTTGGCTTCCAGGATTTTGCTCGCGAGATTCCATCGTTTGATGCTCGGCTTGATCGCGATGAAAGCGATCTCTGTGTCGGGAAGCCGCTTCCTCACGACGGCAACGAATTTCTGAAAATCCTCGGTGACCCTTTCAGCGGACTTTCCATGCGCAATGTCGTTGTCGCCTGCGTACAGTAAGACGACCTTCGGCTGATGCTTCAGAATGATTCGTTCGGCGAAATGAATTGAGTCTGCAATCTCCGAACCTCCGAATCCGCGGTTGATCGTGTTCGAATCAGGAAACGACTTATCAAGTTGCCACATTCGAATGCTGGAACTTCCAACGAACAGATTTGCTTTCAACGGCTGAGGGTGGTCTTTGTCCTGCTCCTCAAACTTCTGAATCGATGGCTCCCATTTGTCGAAATTCGGCTTGTCATCGTCGGCACCGAAAACGGTGAGACATGGGGACATCAGCAGCAATCCCCCAGACACTGCGCCAACAAACAGAATCGAGTTCCAGCGGGTAGACATATTCATGATCAGTGCTCCTGTGTGGCAGTACGGTGTCCGAACAATTGGCCAGCAATGACCGAATCGAGACAGCCGACAAAGCGGTTCTGTAACAAGTGTCGCGTTCCACATCCACATTGATGAAAGCCTGCGAAGGCTCAGTCGGAAGCTGCGGGGGAAACGCCGACAGTAGTCAAACCGCGTCTTCACAAGCAGCATCGCTGCGAAGCAAGCTGTCGGGACCGGCCAGCAACTTCGCCAGCGCCACCAACTCCGACGAAGACGAAACCTGAAGCTTCCGTGATATTCGAGAGCGGCGATGTTCAATCCCTCGAACGCTCATGTCGAAGGTCTGGGCCATTTCTCGATTGCTGTGCCCCGCTGCAATTCCTGTCAGCACGTCATACTCATATTCAGAAAGTAGTTTCAGGCGTTCTGCGACTTCCTGCTCTCGCTGTTGCCGCCGTTCCTGTGCGACATTGAATGCCGATTCAATTTCTCGCCACAACGTGTCCATGCTGGCGGGCTGCACAACATATTGCGCGGCTCCGGAGTGGATTGCAGCAACTGCAGCCTGCACACTGGAGTCGCTACTAATGGCGACGACCGGCATCGGTGTCACCGAGCTGCAGAGTCGCTCCAACTCATCCATGCCTCCCGGTAGTGCAGACAGCATGACAAGCAGACACTGAAGGTCATGCGTCGATTGTTGTGTTGAATCAGCAGCGACGACCGGCTGTTGGAGAGACCCCCATGGCAGGAATTCCACCAGCTGGTCACCAGCCGATTCACGAAGCTCGAACAACAGGGAAAAGTCGTGATCGAAAACAAAGACGGTTCCAGCAGTTGACATAAATCGATCCAAATCCATTGGTGCGAGTCACTCTGAGCACGTCGACCGGTTCACGGCATCTGACGTCATGGAGTTCGACGTTTATGTCGAAACTCGAACGCTGACGGCAATCGCGGCGCAGTCATCGCGAGTAATCTGTTGGCCCGGACAGGAGAACTGGCAACAATCCGCAGCCCACGAAAATGCTCGGTGCTGGTCTGGTTGATCAGGTGCGTGATGTAACGAAAAACGTGCCTGGGAAAATCTAATGAGTCACGAGTGAACTCGATGACGCATCCGGCTGGCCCGCCCTGAACCTGAAATGCCCGCTCGATGTGAGTCGCGTATATTACCGGGTTTGTGAGGAATGCAAGAGAACGAGCTTCGCCGATTATGAATCTTCACCGACTCGGTCCAGTTGTGACGCGCAAGACGTATCGGACCCAGACGGGCCGCTGACGTAAGCCGGTCGTCGAAGTGATTTTATGATTCAGTTCAGCAGTGGCATTGACTGATTCAATAAGTTGTTTCGGTCGGGCCCCTCACAGACGTCACGTGCTGACCGATGCAGTCGCGTGGCCCGTTTGCGGCGCAGGCTGTGTCGCCGCGAAGATCGCCGGCCGAGTTAAGCTAATGTGCAGAGCGTATAAGGCCGTGAGGCCGTACGTCTGCAGAGAGAGCAGTGTCAATGTGTGAATCGATCCGGCAGTACCTCCGAAGAAGCCGCCCGGGATGACGATGTTCCCAATCATGATCAGCGGCAGGCCGAGGGCCGCGACGATACATCTAAACAACCATCGCGATGGGCCTGAATCCGACCGACTCATCCATACCAGAGTCAACGGAAGTAACAGCAGCAGAAAATAGTGCTCCCAGGTGACAGGAGATATCAACAGCATGGCCGTCAGAGTCAGGCCAAACGCGTGGTCGAGTTCCTGGCGACTGCGGGCACGCCAGATGATCGGAAGCAGCATCGCCAGAACGACGCTCCACGAAATCGCTGTCCCGACTTGAGCAATTGCCGTGTTGCCGATTAACGGAGTCAAACTGCGACCATACTGCTCCACAGCGAACAGTTTGAACCAGAAGCCAGCAAGTGATGCGTTGTTCCAGGCAGACCACCACTGGCCCGTCGTCGGAAATACTTCATGCCAGTAGGTGACGTAGGCATCCGAACCCGTCAAACCGACAGTCAGCAGCGTGAACCCGAACACGGAAGCCGTTCCAGCGATTAATGCTCGCCAGCGACGCTGAAACAGAAAATACGCGAACAGGAACCCCGGAAAGAGTTTGATCACCATCGCCAGTCCGAGAAGCGTTCCAGCGATGACAGGTCGCTCGTGTCGATCGGCAACCCAGACGCCAGTGAGAATCAGAAGAAGCACAAGGTTCAGCTGTCCTTGAATTGTCTGTTGCCAGAGCGGTTCACAAAGCAGCAGACCGGTCAGGAGCGGCAATACACACCTGACAGAGAACCGCACGTCAAGCTCGCGAAAAACGAGCCACAAACTCAGACCTAGTGCTGCCAGCGATGTCAGGTTCCACGCCAGAAATGCGTTCCAGTAATCGATTGACTGAAGCGGAACGGCCAGCAGGACCGAGGTGGGAGGATGAACGTTGATGCTCCAGTACCATCCCGTACCCGGTTCTCTGACCAGCCCAAGATACGGTCCAATGGTTTCTTCAAGCGGAGCATAGATCGAACGACCGGTCATCAAACTCCGGGCGGATGACCATTCCTGATAGAAGTCGAGGATCTCCAGCTTCGAAGGTTTCAAATGGCTCAGGAACGGCTGACCGAACAAACCGACCACGACCAGTGCGATCAGCATCCACTTTGCAGTCCGCGCGTGAGTCCAGACGCCGAAAGGATTGCGATTCATGACTGTGAGTACATCAGGAGTCGAAACAACTGCAGCCACTGCTGCTGGTTGTGTCATGAGAATGCAGATTACGTGCCAGACGTAACCAGAATCGTCGTCGCGAAATCGTTCCGGCTTCTCGGCGAAGGGAATCTCCCTCGAGTTGCTGCCATTCGTCAGGCGAGCGACCGGTAAGAATATGCCACTACGCATCGCCAACAATTGATGTTTGGCTTCCTTCGCCTGGGCTTCGTGCCTGTATTGCGGTACATATTATTCGACCGCTCGCCTCATTGCTTCGGTTGAGTACAGGACACTGATCGGGCCGCCGTCGAATACGAAAACAGCCTGCTGGCGTCTCAATGACGTCAGCAGGCTGTCTGAGGATTTGCGAAACGCGGTAGCGGCGTTAACCAGGTGAAGGTGGAAAGCGTCCTTACTGGCTGCCTTACGACTTCTTGTTCTTTTTCAGAATGTCGGCGAGGTTCGGCAGCTTCTTTTCCGGCTTGATGATTTCTTCACCAAACGATGCAGCTTCCCGGTCGCCAATGATTTCGCCGTAGGCGTGTGCAAAGACTGGAGTACTGTAAGGGAATCGAGGATCCTGATTCTGATACTTCGCATACTCTTTTTGCTTCAGCGCCGTCGTGTAGTTGTAAGGAGCAAAATAGTAGTGACCATGACAGGCGGGTTGATAAGAATAGTGCTGCGGCATCTGGCAGGGGTTATCGCGACAGCAAATCTTTGTTTTGATGCACCAGCTCATGCAGCAGCCGGGCAGGCATGAAGAACACCAGTTTGACGATGGGCAGGAACCCGTCGGGCACATCGTCATCGGGCATGAATTCATTGGCGAGGGGCATGTCGGACACCAGTTGGCGGCTCCAACGTTCGGGCAGGTCGGACACATTCCGCCAACCGCAATGCCGCCAGGAATCGGGCAGGATTGACCGAAATTCGACGGACACGAAGGGCACGTTCCAGGGTACGACATTGGAAACGTTACGACGTTTCCAGGTTGGCAGGCCGCTTCAGCGGACATACCTGGAATGACGGGGTTGTAGAGTTCAGCCGACAAGGTACCCACCATTAAGCACACGGCTGCCACTGAACAGGCAATTGACTTGGTCATGATTCGTTTCCCCCCTGGATTCACCAGGTCCCAGCTCAGAAAGAAGTACGTGCATCGCGAGCTGATGCTGCCCTGGCATCGTCTTAGTCGCCCTGATCATCGTCACAGCCCGCGCTGAGGCGTGAGGACTGGCTCAACATGCGCCACTGTTTCAGTTCATCGCTGACGAACGACCATTTTTCGCGGTACGACACGCAGATGCAGGGCGACCAGAAAACTCTTCCGTGTCACCCTGGTTTATCAACAGGATCACAGTTGGCCTCAGCGGGTCGGTTGCGGTTGCGGTCGCGCAGCATCGGCTCGCGACGCCAGCCTTGGGCATTTCTGATTCAGGAACCGGTTTCGTTTGAGCCCGGCCAATCTGAAATCGCTTATTGACGACGCTCAGCATCGCGAACCAGAGATGTGATCCAATGTGACCACCGACGCGACAGGCCGGTGGAGCCTGGGCAGCGTCAATCGCGGTGGATGCCAGTGTTTTGTCACCTGCCGGAATCTCTATTCGTCAAATCGACGTGATCGGCATGTCGTGTGCAATGGCGGTAAGAGTTCGTTCAGTCTCGCACTGAGCTCTCAGTAGCAATCCGAAAAGCAAACATGCGCCACCACTCGCAAAAATCGATGAATCAGGCGGCAACGATCGGAGTTCCGCAATGAAAACCTGTCGGCTACAGCCGTTAACTGGCGCTCCGTCGAAGTTACCAGTGGTTAGCACATCGCGGGCAAGCCGCAACAGATCGAATGAATCGCAGAACGGCGAGGACTGACACGGAAGAAGTGTTTTCCTTTCCACGTCGTTCCGTGTGTTCTATGGGGTGATGACGTCCTTGTCAGAAAAACAGGTTTCTCAAGATGAGCAACACAAAGAATTTCAGCGGTGAGAAATCGCGTCGAT
>JAQBWV010000278.1 GCA_027624335.1 Planctomycetota bacterium | reverse complement strand
TGTCCCAGGAATTCAAATCTGTGAGCTGATGCCTCACGTCGCTCAGCGCATGCACCGACTGTCGATTGTTCGAAGCGTCGATCTCAAGACCAACGATCATGGCGTCGGTCGAATCAGGCTCGAGAAAGGACGTAACGCGGGAGATTTTCCCTACGTCGGCGCAGTTGCATCGAAGTATCTGGCTCCTGCCGACGCGCCACTGCCAGGGTATCTGCATATCACGACTCGAGGACTGCAGGACAACACCAACGGTTTTCTTGAAGCTCAGCATGCTCAGTTAAGATTGCTTGGTGTCAGTGCGCCGGAGAATCTGGCACGCCCGAGTGGTCTCGATGACGAATCGGCACAACGCCGCAATGACTTCCGCCGACTCGCCAACGAGCGGTTTGCCGGGCGAGGCGGACAGCCAGCGCTTGCCGAGGCGTTTGACTCCTCGTTCGAGATGGCTCGACGGCTCATGAAACGCAAGTCGCTGTTTGAAGCGGAACCGTCGGCAAACGACGTCGAGCGCTACGGCTCTCATCCGTTCGGTCTGCGGTGTGTGCTCGCCCGCAAGCTGCTCGAACATGGCGCAACATGTGTCAAGCTCACCCATCACGGTTATGACACTCACGCTGAGAACTTCAACTTTCATCTTGAACAGCTTGAAGAGTTCGACAAGACGTTCTGCATGCTGCTTGATGATCTGAACGATTCAGGGATGCTGGAGTCGACGCTTGTCATTGTGTATTCGGAATTCGGCCGAACACCGAAACTTAACCAGCGGTACGGACGCGACCACTGGGGAGCATCATTTTCGGTCGCGCTGGGCGGTTGTGGGATCGTTCCGGGAATGGTTGTCGGTTCAACGAACGCCGACGGCACCGAAGTCGCCGACCGCAAGGTTGGCGGGGGCGATCTGTTTCACACGTATTTCCGTGCACTCGGCCTGGACACTGCTCAGAACCACGACATCCCGGGGCGACCCGTCCCCATTGGCGATCCGGCGATGACCCCGATTGAGGAACTGCTGGCGTGACATCATTCATTGAACCATCAACGAAAACTGCACACGCTGGCGATCACTCGACTCCGGCCCCTCCGCCGTTGCCCGAGAATCCCATCGACGTCACTCAGACACACGTTGTGGCCGAGTTCAAGCATGAAGTCCCGCTGACAACCTGCCGTATCGACCCGACGGGACAGTTTGTCTTCGCTGGTGCCGAAGACTTCAACGTTTATCGTTGGGATCTCTCGAGCGACGACAGCTCAAAATCAGTCTTCAGTGGTCATCAGAGCTGGGTGCGATCGCTGGACTTTTCGCCCGACGGCAAGCAGTTATTCACAGCCGGCTACGACGACCACATCGGCGTCTGGAATACCGCAGACCCAACACCGACTCCGGTTCGAATGATTGATGCACACAAGGGCTGGGTTCGCTGGGTTCGAGTCAGCGCCGATGGGAGGCTGCTGGCATCATGTGGCAATGACAATCTGATCAAACTCTGGAATCTTCCTGACGGAACGTTGCTGCGGGAGTTTTCCGGACATGCCAGATATCCCTACGCAGTTGTTTTTCACCCGGACGGTCGGCGACTGGCTTCGTTCGACCTGATGGGCGTCATCAAGGAATGGGACATTGAATCCGGCAAGGAGCTCCGGTCGCTTGAAGCAAACTTCATGTGGGGCTTTGATCAAAAGTTTCGCGCGGACATGGGCGGTGCTCGCGACATGCGCTTCAGCGAGGATGGCAAGTCGCTTATCGTCGCTGGCCTGACGGAAGTGACCAACGCTTTCGCTGGAGTTCACAAGCCCATGTTGCTGATTGTGGATTGGGAGAAATTCGAACATCGCCACAAATGGAAAGACGATGCCTTCAAGGGAATGCTCTGGGGAGTCTGTGAGCATCCCGAAGGATTCCTGATTACATCCGGTGCTCCACAAGGCGGCACGAAGGGCATGCTCTGGTTTCTGAAGCCCAGTGAGGAAAAGGCGTTCCATTCGGTAACGCTGTCGCACTGCGCGCGAGGCCTGGACATGACGCCGGACAAACGGCGAGTCGCGGTGCCTCAATTCGACGGTCTGTTACGCGTGTACCAGCTGACCGCACCCCAGGACATGGCCTGACGCTTGCCGGATTGAATCACGACATTTTCAGAGTCGTGATACACTCATCTCCGAGCAACGCGCGGAACGTTCCACCTTGACCATGCCCGTCGCTCACCAGGGGCTTTTGACGACGCGGTTCAGGCGGATCCTTTTTTTGACGAAACCATTACATTGCTGCCAATTCGTATCGCTTAAGTTTGCCACCACCGTGCGCGGAAACCAGGCATTCGACATTCAGGGCAAACTCCAAGGAACATAAACAGGTGCAACGACGCTTCCCGATCACGACCGGAATAACGGCTACGACAGCCACCCTACTACTCTTGCTGCTGGCAGGTTGCGGCAAGAGAGAACCGGCAGCGATCACGGCATCCACTGACGCTCATACAACGCACACCACATCAACGGAGCTGGCTAAAGAAGCCAATTCCGTACTGCGGCTGGCTTCGACGACGAGCACGCGAGATTCCGGACTGCTTGACGTTCTACTGCCTGTGTTTGAGAATCAGCATCACTGTCGCGTTGACTTGATTGCCGTTGGCACCGGAGCGGCGTTGAAACTCGGCGAGACCGGCGATGCCGACGCGGTGCTCGTCCATGCTCGTTCGGCTGAAGAGGCGTTCGTGGCAGCCAGGCATGGCGTGCGACATGAACCCGTCATGCACAACTATTTCCTCATTGCCGGACCCGCAGATGATCCAGCCGGTGCGAAAGGTTCCGACGCCGTCGCTGCTTTGAATAAGATCGCTGCCGGAAAGCATCGTTTCATTTCACGCGGCGATGACAGCGGAACTCATAAGCGTGAGCAATCGCTCTGGGAACGAGTTGGTGGGCGTCCCGTATGGGGCGAACTTATCGAAAGCGGACAAGGTATGGGGCCGACACTGATCATGGCCGACGAAATGAAAGCCTATGTGTTGACCGATGAAGCCACGTGGTTAAAGCAGAGCGAGCGGTTTCAGCTCGTGTCGCTTGTCAGGGAAGCGCCTGATTTGCAGAACCCTTACGCAGTGATGGTCGTAAATCCCGACAGGCATCCGGGCGTGAACGCCTCTCTGGCGAACGACTTTGTTGACTTTCTAATTTCCAGGTCGACTCAGAAGCTCATCGACGAGTACAGAGTTGATGGTCATCGATTTTTCCATGCTGATCGACTGGCCGAGGAATCGTCCGAGTGATCATCGATGGAATTCGTGATGCGATGCAACTCCTGCTGCAGTTCGACGCTACGGTGATCGACGCCGCGGTACGCAGTTTGTGGGTTTCACTCCTTGCTGTTGCCGTTGCTTCCGTGGTCGGTGTCGGAGTCGGCCTGCTGCTGGCTCGAAAACAGTTTCCAGGACGGACGATTCTCGTCGGCATGTTCCGAGTGGGAATGTCTATACCGACCGTCCTGATCGGACTGTTGTGTTTTGGCGTACTGTCTCGCCGCGGGGTACTGGGTGAGTTCGAACTGCTTTACACCACGTGGGCGATCGTCATCGGTGAATTCTTTCTTGCTGTCCCCATTGTCACGACCTGGACACATGGAGCGATTGCTCGACTCGATCCGCGAGTTGCAGAAACGGCCAGAACGCTCGGAGCCGGCCGACTTCAGCGATCGATGACTTATCTCTCCGAAGCACGACTGTCGATTATGCTCGCTGTACTGACAGCGTTCTCACGATGCTTTACAGAGTTGGGCATCGCCATGATGGTTGGCGGCAACATCCCTGGCCGCACGAGAACGCTGACAACTGCGACAGCTCTCGAAACCTCTCGCGGGGAGTTTTCTCGCGGGATGGCGATGAGCCTTATTCTGTTGTTGATTGCGTTGCTGGTGACGATCGTGATCGTGTTCTTCAGTCGCGGCGACGAGGAGGCGATTTCGTGACACAAACACACGCCAGCGGATTTGCTGCTGCAAGGTGCCTGGTCCGCGCCAGCGATCTGACCGTAAGGAAAGCCGATCGAATTATCTGCCAAGCGTCGGAACTAACTGTGTCAAAAGGCGAGCACATCGGTATTTCCGGCTCCAACGGCAGCGGAAAAACAACGTTATTGCGAGTCCTCGCCGGGATCGAACGAGACTTCACTGGGACGCTTGATGTCTCGGTCGAACCGTTCGAATGCGTGTTCGTGCATCAGACGCCATGCCTGTTTCGAGGCACGGTACTGAAAAACGTAACCTACGGCTTGGCATCTCGATCGGTTCCACGATCCCAGCGTCGAAGCAAGGGACTCGAATGGCTGAGTCAACTCGGAATGGCAGACTTCGCTGACCGCCACGTCAGCGGTTTGTCGGGAGGAGAGCGTCGTCGTGTCGCCTTGGCTCGGGCCGGCATCCTGCAACCACAATTGCTGCTGCTCGACGAGCCGCTTTCTGATCTTGACCAATCCGGAATCGAATGCGTGCAGCATTTGCTAACGCGGCTGGCGAACTCAACAATCCTGCTGGCCTCACCGACTCCGCTTCCCGAGGGCTTTGTCGAGCGAACGATACAACTCGAACATGCGTCAATCTAAGGAATGCGTGGAGAATCACATTCCTGAATGGTGACACAGAATCCCACGGGATTCTGGTTACAGCGGGACACCAGCCCGAGCCCGATCCGGGGACCACTCGAACCGGTAGGCATCCTTCAGCATCAGCCGTGTCAGCAGAATGATCTGATGCGTGTGCCCGACGAAGTGCGGGATTGTGTGGCAAAGTGCCTGCAGCACGGTGACCTCGAATCCCTGAATCACTCTCGGCTGAGGCATGTCGGCTGCTTCGAGTTGGCGAATGACGATCATGGCATTTTCAACCACGTGATCCAGACGCCCCAGCAGGACCGAAGCTGTCACTCCTCCATTGGCTGCAAACTCTGCAGCGCGGTCACGATCATCCGAGTCTTCAGTAATTCCCGCCACGCACCACTGCTGAAGATTTCCAGCGAGATGCAGGATCAGATTGCCGACGCTGTTCTGCCCGTCAACTGCGCGTCGCCAGAGTAGTTCGTCATCAAGCTGAGCAACACAATGGCGAAGTTTCCGCATGGATTCAGCGAGCAGGTGTTCAAACTGCTCCACTAGCTGGTGAGAGAGGTCAGTCTCGGATGTCACGATTTCCTTCGCCTTTCAATCAACCCTCGCGATTGCTGCGGTAAACCTCGATCAACAGCTCATCGACCGACTTGGCTTTGGGCTTGCTGATGATAGCAGCATCCACCTTTCCCCTCGCTTCCGAACTGCTGTGACCGAGGCTGATCATGGCCTGGTAAGCATCTTCAGCGATGGACGGACGTTTGAGCTGCCCATCCGGCGTGTCGCGATCGACCATCAGCGCGAACTTTGCCATCTTCCGCCGCAGCTTCGCAACGATTCGCTCGGCCATAGCCGCACCGACACCGGGCAGCGTTGCCAGTTGCTTGAGATCCTGTTCTTCGATGGCCGTCGCGACTTCTCGAACCGGACGAACCATGGCACGTAAAGCTTTCTTGACGCCGACACCGTCCACCTGACAGATCACCAGAAAGAACTCTTTCTCTGCCTCGTTCATGAAACCGACCATGCGAGGAGTCATGCGACCCTGCTGCGGATTTCCGTCAAGGTATTCAATCGTCCGGAGACTGACTTCCTCATTGATCAGCGGCTGAAGCTGCCGTCGAACAAATTCCGGAATGAGAACTTCGTACTCAAAGGGCCCGGCAGCCACAATTGCAGCAGTTTCGCCCAATTGAACGAGCCGGCCTGTAATTCGTGTGATCATCCGCAAATCCGTTTCGCGTTCGATGTTGAATGTTCGATGTTGAATGTTCATCAACCGTGCTGATGAATATTGAACCACCGATCACAGTAACCGCACTTCACATCCCCGCTGGGCGACACTTCAGCTTCTTTGCCAAGAGCGGCTCCACACTTCGGGCAGTCATAACCAACTGTTTGCCTGACGTCGTCCGCCGTATCTGGCGCGGAGTCAGTCACCGGCAGATTCGTGCTCAGACCTTTTGCGATCTCCTGGAGAGATTGAGCCATTCGATTTGGATCACCGATCTTTCCTGCTGCCGTAAAGATTCCGATTCCGGTCATGACGAATGCCAGTGCGACAAAACTTCCGAAGACTCGGAAGAAGATTGGCGGATTTCCCATTCCGCCTCCCCACAATCCAATCAACACCGTCATCCCGACTCCGAAAGGAACGATCGCCATCATGCGGGGAAACAGGCTCATAGCAGGAAGACTTTCCGAAACGAGAACTGGCGATTCATGTATCGGACATGCAAAGAAGCGAAGCCTTTCGACAAAGCCCTCGCTCCAACGCATGAAGCGTGTCCCGGTTCAGGGGACGTTACAGGATCGCCGCCCCCTTCACATCAATGCCCTTCAGCCGCATCTTGAGTTCTTCCACGTTCGGTGAAATCTCATACGCAGCCCCACGACTGATAAACTCCTTTTGAATGAAGTAGTACAGACTGTCGTTAAAGAGCTGCATGCCTTCGTCTGCCCCGATTCGAATCGCTGCGTGAAGTTTGTTGTCTTCTTCTTTGGCGACAAGCTTCCGAACCATCGCGTTGAACAGCATGATCTCGACAATCGGAACGCGAGGCGGCAAATCGACGACCGTCTTCAGCAGTTTCTGACCAACGATCGCCTTCATACTCATCGCGATGGCCGCTCGAATCGCCGTGTGCATGTCTGCAGGAAACAGATCGATGATTCGCGGAATTGTACCAGGAGCGCTGGAAGCGTGAATCGTCCCAAACACCAGGTGACCGGTCTCAGCCGCATGAATGGCCGTCTCGAATGATTCACGGTCTCGCATTTCGCCCACGAGGATAATGTCAGGGTCCTCGCGCACCGCATGCTTCATCGCTGTATGAAAGTCACACACGTCCTGTCCGACTTCCCGCTGATTGATGAGGCATTGATCGGAGGTAAACACAAACTCGATCGGATCTTCAACCGTGAGGATATGCTTATTCATATTTGCGTTGATCCAGTTGAGCATCGACCCGATCGTCGTACTTTTTCCCGAACCAGTCACACCCGCCAGCAGCACCATCCCCTGATCGTATTTGCAAAGGTCTTCCATAATCGGAGGCAGGCAAAGCTTCTCGAACGGTGGAATCGACCGTTCAATTTTTCGAGCGACCAGGCCCACCTTGCCGAGCTGCGTCATCAGATTAACTCGAAACCGCCAGTTTTCGCCTTTGTGCTCGACGACCTTGGCATAGTCAGCTCCACCGGTGTTGTGAAAGATTTCCAGATTTCGCTGGTCCAGCATCGGAAAACAAAGCTTGATCATCCCCTCTTCGGTAATCGGCGGCATTTTCAGCGGCGTCAGCTTCCCGCGGATTCGAAAAATTGGAGGACGATCGACTTGTAGATGGACGTCAGAGCAATTGTGTTCGATAGACGCGCGAAAAATCTTATCGATCTCGATCTCTTTACCAGCCTCGAATGTCGACTGAGTCCACTCGTGAATTCGCACCATAGTTTCAGATCCTGACTACCGTTTAAGAAATACCAGACCGAGCGAACATTCAGTCAGCACTGGCCCTGGAAATCATCACTGACACCGAAACGTGCTACGGAACCATCAATCGCATCGGCACACCGCGTTCCGCCATGTACTGTTTCGTCTCTTCGATCGAGTATTCGCCAAAGTGGAAAATGCTCGCAGCAAGTGCCGCTGAAGCTTTCCCATCAGTAACCGCTTCGAACATATGATGAGGCGATCCGGCCCCACCACTGGCTACAACTGGAACGCCAACGGCCTCAGCTACCGCGCGAGTAATCTCGATATCGAAGCCGTCTTTCGTCCCGTCGGCATCCATGCAGGTCAGTACGATCTCGCCCGCGCCGAGCCGTTCGACTTCTCGAGCCCATGCGACGGCTTCCAGGCCGGTCGGAATGCGGCCACCGTTGATGTGAACATCCCACAACTCGGACCCATCGTCCTGCCTGATCCGCTTGGGATCGATATTCACAACAATGCACTGACTACCGAACCGCAACGCCGCCTCGCGGACGAAATCCGGATTCGTCACGGCGGCTGAGTTAATCGAAACCTTGTCACATCCTGCGCTGAGTAACGTGCGAATGTCTTCAAGTGTTCGAATGCCGCCTCCCACCGTCAGCGGCATGAAAACCACTTCGGAAGTTCGCCGAACAACATCGAGGATAATGTCTCGTTCCTCATGGCTGGCGGTAATGTCGAGAAACACCAGC
>JAQBWV010000277.1 GCA_027624335.1 Planctomycetota bacterium | reverse complement strand
GAGCGTGTCTCGGTTGAGCGTATGCAGAGCCTGAACGAGGTTCTCGTCTGGAGAACGCTCGCATTCGCACACACTGGCACGTCTGGGTTTGGCGAACGTGTTCAGGAAATAGTTGGGGTATTCCGCATCAGGTAGCTCGATCGCTCGAGTGCCTTGCGGGAGGTTCCTGAACTTCGTGCGGGAATCGGTTACCTGGTCGATCGCATCGAGCAGTGGCTCAGCCGGCAACCGCTTGACGTGGTAGTGGCTGTAGAACCGTTGATCGAGGGCGTTTTTCTCCGTCGGTTGTGACGACAGCTGGTACAGTCGCGAATTCATGATGACTTTGATCAACTGTTTGAGGTCGAAGTCTTTCTCTGCAAAGTGCTTTGCGAGAGCGTCAAGCAGTTCGGGATTCGTCGGTGGGTTTGTCGAACGAAGGTCGTCGACCGGTTCGACAAGTCCTCGACCCAACAGGTAGCTCATGTAGCGGTTGACGATGCTTCTGGTGAAGTAGCCGTTGTCTTTCGCGGTCAACCAGTCGGCGAGGGCGATGCGACGGTCCAGTGGATGATCTGTCGGCTCACCTTCGAGCGGCGTTGGTTCAAGTCGCTTGCGGGTTCGTGGGTTCGAGGCATCACCCGACGATTTGACGATGACGACGGATTCGTTGCCAAACAGTCCGAACTCTTCGCTGCGTTTTGTGCCGACTCGCGAGAAGAATCCCGAGAACGCGTAGTAGTCATCCTGCCCGTATTTTTCGAACGGGTGATGGTGGCACTTCGCGCATTCCAGTCGGACACCCAGAAACAGTTGCGCGGTTGACTCGGTCAGGTCTGCGGTATTGCCGAAGATGCGATAGTAATTGGCCGGGCCGTTCGAATAAGTCGACCCTTTCGCTGTGACCAGTTCTCTTACCACTTTGTCAAACGTGCGGTTTGTTCGAAACGCTTCTTTCAGCCAGTTGTGCATGGCCCACATGGCCTGTTCCTGTCCACCACCGTTGCTGGTATTGCGGATCAGATCGGACCATTTGAGCGTCCACCAGGCAGCGTAGTTGTCGTTGTGGATGTCGCGATCAGGATCGCCGGTCTGTCCCAGAAGTTCATCAATGAGCCGTTCACGTTTGTCGGGCGCAGTTGAAGCGGTGAATGCTGTCGTCTGGTTAATAGTCGGCAACGTGCCGGTGGCGTCAAGGAAGGCTCGACGAACGAATGTTGCGTCGTCGCAGAGGGGTGACGGTTCGATGCCGAGTTCGCGAAACTTCTTTTCAGCGAGTTCGTCGACAAAATTGTTTCTCTGCCAGTCGGCGAGATCGACCGAGTCTTCGTACGGCACGATGAACATCGAGATTCCCGCCCGACCTTCGAAGCGCACCATGATGGGGGCCTGCCCCTGGCCGAGTGTCGTCACGAAGCCTGTGTCGGAGACGTCCAGCATGGCTTCGTCCATCGAGTCGAACAGTGCCAGGGCAGTCACATCGCGGATCGAACCGTCGGCGTAAGTCGCCTCGACGCGAAGTTGTTGCTTCAGTCCTTTCTTTCCGACTCGTTGCGCGGGGAAGACGGACAGGGCGGTCACTGATGCCGGCTCTTTGATGGGCGTCGGGCCTCCGTTACGTAACCAGGCAACGAGTGTCTGATACTCCACAGAGCCCGGAGCCAGCCGCTTGCCGCCGCCGTGAGGGACTGTCATTGTCGGCTTCAGTAGAAACAGGCTGTTTTCAGGAGTGACCAGGTTAGCTCGGCGCTGGTGCCGATCCCGGATAATCGCCTCGCGGTCGGCTTCAGGTTCGAAGCCGAATACCGAAAGCTTGAAGCCGCCTTGCCCGTGCTGAGTTGCGTGGCAGGCCCCCATGTTGCAGCCTGCTTTACTGAGAAGCGGAGCGATGTCACGGACAAACTCCATCGTCGGCTGTTCTTCGACACCTGAGATAACGACAGACCGCTCCACCGTTTGATCGCCGATCTGAATCGTGATCACCGTGTTGCCATTGGCCACGGCGAGCAGTTGGCCGCGGTCATTGACGGTCGCAACCGACGGTTCCTTCGTCCTGAATGTGGCCTCTGAGGTCAGGTCGTCCGATGTGTCCGAGACGTTTCCAGCAGTATCAAGTCGAGTCAATACGAGCTGAACGCGTTCAAAGTTCCTGCCGAGTTTGATCTCTGTCGGCGAAACAGCGAACGACTCAGCGGCGAACGAGTGGGTGGTCGCGGCAACCGCCATCAACACCGTTAGTAGTCCGACGATGATTCGGCGACAAGATCCTGTCAGATGCTGACTGGGGCCGACGTGTCGTTCGTTACAGCTTCCAGGTGACTCGCGGAATGGATGCGTCACGGGAAACTCCTGATGAGGATGAAGAAACGCGAGGGATTTGTAGAGGCGGGGGATGCGGACGCATCAGCAGACATTATTGCGTGAAGCAGGCCAACACGCCAACACTGTGTTGCAAATCGAGGTCCCGTAGTTGACGTCGCGAAAACATAAAGGTTGAAAGTCGTCGGATATGCGTCTTTGCGCCCTTCCGTCTGCCGTTCGAATTTCAGACCTTTATTCGTGGGACGTGTACTTAGACTGAAGAAAGTGACGTTGCTTCGAGGTACTCATTCGGGGAACTTTCTGAGCGGTGAGGCTCGATCAGGTTGCCAGATGCTGCGTCGAATGGGAGCGGATGTATGAATCGGTGGCGTCGGTGGAAGCCGAGAAACTCGTTTCTTTGGAGAACGTCTGCTGCGTTCTGGTTGTTGAACGCGGCGTTTAATGGTGTGACCGCGTGCGTCGCCAGGACGCCGTCGGTCTACTTTGCTCCTGGGGGCATCAATTTGCTGCTGGCAAGCCTCTCGTATTTTGTCAGCTGTCAGTACCGACGAGCGGAGTCAGCATTGGCGGGACCCACGTCAGATGGTCGGTCACCGTCTGTGAAACAGTCGGCTATCGAGCTGAAGACTGAATGAAAATTTCTGGGGAACGACGCATGCAGTACGAAGTTGAGCAGAAATTTCGACTCGAAGGTCAGACGGAGTCGATTGTTGCACGATTGCTGGAACTTGGAGCCACCGAAATCGGCGACGTTCGACAGGCTGACCACTATTTCAATCATCCGGTCCGCGATTTCAGCGAGACGGACGAAGCACTGCGGATTCGGTCGGTTGGCAGTGAAAACTGGTTGACCTGGAAAGGACCGAAAATCGACAAGACTACAAAGACTCGGCGCGAGATCGAGACCGCGTTGGGAGCTGGAACGCAAACCGCAGAACAGATCAGCGAGGTGCTTGCGATTCTTGGTTTTCGGTCCGTCGCTGTTGTCCGGAAAGTACGAAGACAGTTCGAATTGAACCGAGGCGATTTTCGTTTCGAGTTTGCAATTGATCGGGTCGACGAGGTTGGCGAGTTTCTGGAAATCGAATTGATCGCCGATCAGGATGGGCTGACCGAGGCCCGGCAGGCATTGAAATCGCTCAGTCAGGATGTTGGTCTGGCAGAGGCGGCGATCGAGCGAAAGTCGTATCTGGGCATGCTTCTGGCAGGCCGAGCTTCTGACGGCAGAACCAATGCGTGAGCAGCGTCGCTCAGGTTTTCTGAGCCTCGAGCCGTTGCTGACGCGAAGCCGTTCGCACGGCGAACCTCAGATTCATGAAGGCCACTGCTGAATGTGCTCCCGTGCGACGCCATGTCGACCAGCGGCCTGTCTGAGTTTGTCTTCTGAATTGATCAGTCGGCGAGTCCAGACCTTGCATTGTCGGGTTTCGCCAGCATGACTACTCTGCTGACCATCGCCGATGTGTGCAGGTGAGGCAGCTCCGGAAGGGGCTGTTTTCGTGGCAGAAGCGACAAGGGGAACGGTGGTTCTGATGCTTCATTGGAGCCGCTGACGCAATTCAGATATCGAAGACTGACGGGACGGCTCACGGATGAACGTATTGGTATTAGCGCCTCATCCGGACGACGAGGTACTTGGCTGTGGCGGCACAATTTGCCGACACGTAGCATCAGGCGACACGGTGTTCGTCGTGGTTGCTACTCGGGGAATTCCCGAACTTTTTTCTGACGAGCTAATCGAAACTGGTCGAAGCGAGGCGCGACGCGCCCATGCGCTACTCGGTGTCAGCGAGACTCGCTTTCTCGATTTTCCGGCGCCGGCTCTCGACACGGTGCCAGGCTACGTGCTCGCGGGAGCCATCTTAGACTGCATTCGCGACGTGCGACCGGAAGTTCTCTACGTGCCGCATCACGGCGATATTCACAGCGACCACTTCCATTTACATCAGGCTGCATTGGTCGCCGCTCGTCCATTGGGTGATTCCCCGATTCGAAGGATTCTGGCATACGAGACGCTATCAGAAACTGAATGGGCTCCCCCGCAGATGGACGCGGTCTTTTATCCGACGGTGTTTATCGATGTGTCCACGTTTCTGCAGAATAAACTGGACGCCATGTCGTGTTTCGAGTCGCAGCTCAAACCCGCACCGAACGCGAGATCACTTCGAAATATCACGGCACTGGCTCACTATCGTGGGGCGACTGTTGCCTGTGATGCCGCTGAAGGCTTCATGTTGATTCGCGAGATCCTTCGGTCTGAATTACAGGGCTGATGGTATATCCGTTTTGCCTGCCCGCCCTGAGGTTTGAAGGATGAGGGAACGCCGGGTGCATCAAATTGTGCCACGTGGAATACCGGTTCTCTCAATTCGTATCGGTCAGATTTCCGCTGTCGATGACAACCGGGTAATCTCAGGGGAAACATTCGCATTCACACGCAATGGAGATCCCCAGCGATGCCGCTCAACCGAAGAAAGTTTCTGAAAAAGTCGATCGCTGGGGGAACGCTTGCCGCTGCTATGGCTCGGTCGGTAACGGGAGAAGAGACCGCTCGGAAGCCGCCGAAAACGGAGGCGAGTGGCACAACGAATCGACCGTTGAACCCGATAATTCAGCAGGCCCGCGAGATTGCACTCGAACTTCTCAAACCGACCTCGACCGAGTTGGAACACGGTCTCGAACTTCACGCTCAGTCGATCGTTTTCGATGCCTATGGATTCGCTCCCAGATCGGCGGTTGACGGCGATGCGCTGGCTGAACTCGTCAAGGCAGGCGCGTCGAGTCTGGAGTACAAGGACGCGAACGAAGACATGACGATGACGCGTTGCGTTACCGATCCTGTTGAGCAGGCCGAGTTTCTTGAAGCGTGGCGGGCCGCTGGAGTTACCTGCATCTTTCAGAATGCGGGCGAGGAAGGGCAGGGCGTCATGATGCTGCTCAAGCGTCTGTCGCGGTTTACATACCTGACAGACATGATGAAGGAGTCAGTGTCAAAAGCTGCGACTCCGGATGACATTGTCGCAGTGAAGAAAGCGGGGCAGCATTGTCTGTACCTGACGGGAAACGGTGTTCCGTTGTCGGAGCAGTGGGTCTCGGTTCAGGACGAATTGCGCTACGTGCGAGTCTTTTACGAACTTGGCATTCGCATGATGCATCTCACGTATAACCGTCGAAATATGATTGGCGATGGTTGTGCTGAGAAAGCCAATGCCGGTTTAAGCGATTTCGGGCGGACGGTGATTGCCGAGATGAATCGAGTGGGAGTCATCGTCGACTGTGCTCACAGCGGCTGGCAGACAAGTCTGGAAGCCGCTCACGTGTCGACAAAGCCGATGGTCGCCAGTCATTCCACGTGCGGTGGCATTTTCCCACATATTCGAAGTAAGCCTGACGACGTCATCAGAGCGATCGCCGACACTGGAGGATACATCGGCATCTGCTGCATTCCGCGATTTCTTCGAGGCGCGGGAGATATCAATGCCTTTCTGGACCACATCGACTACGTCGTGAAGAAATTCGGTGCGGATCACGTTGCTGTCGGTACGGATGTCGCCTACTCGTCTCAGAACATGTCGGAAGAGAGCCGCAAGATTCCTGCTCGCGCTCGGCAGCGTGATCGATTCGCGTCTTTGTGGCCGGTCGATGACTACAGGACGACAGCGTCAGCGACACAGAGTCTCGCCTGGACGAACTGGCCATTGTTTACCGTGGGGATGGTCCAGCGTGGCCACTCGGACGAGGTCATTCAGAAAATCATTGGCGGCAATGTTATGCGTGTTGCCCGCTCCGCGTTCGACAGGTAGTCGTTCCGTTTTGGCTATTGCCGCAAGTAGTGGCCTCGTGCCTTGAAACTGGCTGTCGACTGCTAAGTCGCCGGTGTGTGCTGGAACGGGGAATTCGAGAATGACGAACCACTTCCTCTGATCTTGTCATGACGGACGATCCAATAATGAAATAAGGCGTAAACTACTGTATCCTGATCTATTCGAAGATGTTGAGACATCAGCGAACAGCGGGTTTCCTTGCATGTCGGTTCGTGAAACGAATAACGATTCGTCGATGCTGCGGTCCGTCGACGCACCTTCTCTAGTACCTGATGAAGGCCAGGCGGAGTTTCGAGGGCAGTGGCGCGGACTACTGATCGTCATTGTTGTGACCGTTGTCAGTGGGCTTGGGTTGCCGCTGTTCGAGTGGAAGGGCAACCGGGAACTTCACAGTAAGCGTTCTATCTGCCCATCCGATGATCGGGCGTGCGACCGGGTCAAGCGCAATAGCGTTCGGCACGAAATTAATGGGCGGGTGGGATTGCTTTGGGGCTGTGGATTGAGCTGCCTCGTGTGTGATTCGACGCTGTCGGGATGTTGCGATGAGTGTAATCGGGGTTCTGTCGGCGCACGACGTGCCTCGGGCTGTCGCACAGATGGCGCGAGCCCTGGCAGGATCAGTTTCCTTTTTTCGCGGCCTGTCGCTCCTGACGGTCCTTTTGTTTGTGAAGATGACGTTCCAGTTCGTCCAGGGACGCCCAGCCCATGAAGTAGAACTGCAGCATCTCCCACGTCCGCTTGTTCGCTTTCAGGCCGGTCCACAGGACGATCAGCAGACTGGCAATGAGCGCCGCGTAGAGTTGCATGGTCACACCGTGCGGATGATCCGAGATCAGGTGACGCATGCCGAGAATGCTCTTGAGCCAGCGGAAGAACAACTCCACCGTCCAGCGGTACTGATACGCCAGCGCCACCAGTTCGGCGTCGAGTTCCAGACGATCGGTGATCAGCCACAGTTCGTACGGCTGGCCGTCTTCGCCGGTGGCCTGCACCACGACCAGCCGCAGTGGTTGCAGAATTTCGTCCTTGTGGTGAGCGGTGCCCAGTCGTGACAGGACGGCATCGCGGATCACGCCGGCCTGACGAGCCTCGGCTGTGACGACACGCTCTTCCTGGACGACGTAGGCGATGTTGCTTTTCACGCGTGCCACGAACGACGACCCGGCATTGATGATCTGTCGAAACAGTGAGTAGTCCTGGTAGCCACGGTCGGTCACGTACAGCCGACCCGATTCCAGCGTGGCCTTGAGTTCGGCTGACTCCGAACACGCTGCCGGTGTCACGCTCGCTCGACGAGGTGTTCCGCACAGCACATCAAAATGGAGATGCAGCTTGACGCCGCGATGCTGCTCGTCCTGCCACAGCGCCCATGCCATGCGGGGCAACGCTTTGAGCACCGACCCATCCACCGCCGTGAGACCCTGCAGACCCTGCGCTTCGGCACCGCTCACCAGCGGAACGGCTCGTCCAGCAAGTTCACGGACAATGCCCTGCAGCGGGGCCGGATCGAACACGCCTGCCGATTCACTCAGCGTGCCCATCGACACGCGTTTGATGCCGAGCTTTTTCTGAACCTTGTCCAGCCCCGTGGCTTCCTGCAGCCCGTTGAGACTGGTGACCACCGGCGAGAAGAAATACAGCAACAACAGGCTGACATACTGATCGCAGAAGAACTCACGATTGCCCGCCTTGTCGCGCTGTGTGCCCACTGTGTGCAGGGACTGCAGCAGCTCAGGGATGAGCTTGAAGTACCTGCATCCCTGAATCTCCGACGCCCGAATTCTCTCCCGCTTCACTCCCATTGCCATGCCTCCATGCCATTCCGACAGCCTGTTCCCTGTCACAATCCATGGCGCAAATTCCGTGCCGAACGCTATTGGTCAAGCGGTTGAAGGGGGCCGACTGCGCTGGTTACCACAAGATATCCAGATCTCCGTCGCCGGTTCGCTGGGCATACTCCAGGTGCTCGCACAACTCCCAGACGGCATCGGAATCCCGGCCCGCTTTGTCGTGGTTGTACGAGTAACTCAGATCGCCGATCAGCAGATGCAGTTCCGCGCCGGTCATCCCGACCCGGCGGATCGCCTGGCCCTTCGGCCAACGGCGAAGTGCTGCCTCCAGACGCCCCGAGACGTACCCATACTGCAGGATCAAATCGCGATGCTCCATCGTCAGCTCGATCCGGTGTTTCAGATCGGCCATCACGCCACCCTGGCTTCCCGCCGACGTATGCGCCGCTGCTG
>JAQBWV010000276.1 GCA_027624335.1 Planctomycetota bacterium | reverse complement strand
GTCGCGTCCGTCGCCACCGTCGATGAAGTCAGAGCCATCTCCGTTGTTCCAGATGAATTCGTCGTCGTTGCCGCTGCCCAGCAGCATGTCAGCGCCGTTGCCGCCCGTGATGGAAAGTAGTGGTAGCGACGGAACCGACGATGCCAGTTGCATCGCCGATGCATCGAGCATGTCGGCTCCGTCAAGCAGGTTGAGCTGAATCGACTCCATCGCACTGATATCGAGCGAGAACGCGACAAGTGAACCTGTGGCCATCCGTGAAACAACCACTTTTCCGCTGCCACCGTCGGTGACTGCGACCTCATCGCTCTGTCCAGCCTGATCGTCAAAGTTCACTTCCTGAACGTCAACTCCGCCGCCGCCGTCGATGACGTCGGACCCGTCGCCGTTGTTCCAGATAAACAGGTCGTTTCCGCTGCCGCCGGTCAGGATGTCATCGCCGCCACCACCGGTCAGAACGTGATCCGGGCTGACGCGTGGCAGAATGGAATTCAGACCAGTCAAGGTGTCGGTGCCGTCGAGTCCATTCAGATTGATCGTGCCCAGAAACAGGATGTCGGCACCGGCAACAGTGATGGTGTCATCGCCCGTATTTCCGTTGATCGTCAGTGTTGTGGCTGCCGCTGACGAAAATGTTGTGTTCTCGAAAGTGCTGCCCGACAGCAGCATGCTGCCGGTAATTGCTGAAGCGGAGTCATTCAGAACAACGTCGCCGTTATTACCTGCGGGCAGGTTGAACACGATATCGGTTGCCGATCCGTCATTGCTGATCGGCTCAAGGCCCACATAACCAATCGAAAAGTCTGTGATTCCATCATTAAGAGTAATGGAACCGTCGTTGGCACTGGTGAAATCGTAGGTATGCGTCGCAAACAGGATGCCGACGTTGATCAGACTCAACGAGTCGCCTACGGTCGAGTTCGTTTGACCATCATAAGTAATGCCCAGGTTGAGCAACGGACTACCGTTAGCAAAGTCCAGCGTGAGCGAATCATCTCCGCCGCCCAGCATGAACGAAGCTGCGTTCACCGACGCAAGCGGTATTGAGACCGTGTTGCTGTCGACAGCCGTAAAACTGGCATCGCCTGACAGAGCATTCGCTGAGTCGTGAATCAGGAGATCCTGTCCGGAAACTGACATCGTAATTGCGTTCGCCTCGGTTCCGCTGTCGACGACGTTGAGTGTCATGTCGGACAACGAAGCGGCGGCCAGCAGCACGCGTTCTTCCAGATACTCGCTGGATATCGAAGCGGATCGAGCTGGTCGACGTCGCTGCTCTGATGACCGGGAACGACGTGGTGCCGCAGGACGTTTCCGTGTGAAACCAGCCAGCCAGTGAGCAAAACTCATTGCATTCCCTCGCAACATTCCATGCCGACTCGAGAGTGAACTCTCCGATCGTCGGGACTTGTTCTTCCATGAATCGTTCGTAGCAAACTCGGTTGCCGTTTCTTTCAGTTACGTTCAGCGATTTCACACAGGTCAGGCTCTGCCTGACGAAAAGCGGCGAAGGCACTGCTGTGAATCATTTCGGGACTCCGTCAGGCAGAGTCTGCCTACCGAAACTGATCCATCGAATCGTTCTCCTTTTGCCGGATTCCGCGACAACAGACAGACACAGTGTCTCAGCGTGCTCCGAAGCGGTGATTTACCTGAAGTCGAAACTCGCCACCGAAATCTCCGTCGTTACCGCCTTGAAGGGGCGTCGAGTAGCCAGCTGATACTGTCGTGTCATGGTGGAATTCGAACACCATACCGAACGTCGTGTTCAATAACTGGAAGTCCGTCTCGCGACCAAAACTACCCAGTGGTGAAAAGCTGGCCGAGTCCGATGATGACAGTGAACGGTTGAGATGAAGTTCGAACAGCGGCATGACAGCGGTCAGCGGTGATGTCGAATCCGCAGGCTCCTGAATCAGCCAATAGCCCACACTCATGTCGAGATACATCATGGTGGCACCATTCAGTCGTCCGACCTGCGTCATCGTCCCGGTGCCGAACGGACTGGAATTCGCCAGAACGGGCATGCCGTTGGCGTCGACGTCAATCTGCAGAAAACCCTGCATGAAGAGCCCGCCGTCAGCGACCACCGAAGCCCCAAGAAACGGCATCACATGCACCGCTTTGTTCTCGACGCGAAGAAACTCTCTGGTCGTGGTTCCGTCAGTGATCAGGTAGCTCAGATCACTGGCGGTTGGCAGCAGCAACTGAAGTCCGCCACTGAGCAGCCAGTTGTCACCCTGTGACAACACACCTTTCAGCGCGACCGAGATATCTCCAAACTGCCCGGTGCTCGACTTCGTTGTGCCATTGACGTTGAAGTCGGGGTCCAGTGTCGCTGCGATGGGAAATCTGGCTTCCACTGACATCAGTCCGCCAGGAAATGTCTTTTCGAAACCTGGTATGAACTGGTTGACGCTGCTGGTTCGTGCCAGCGGTACGGAATCGAAATAGTTGTAGTTGAAGAAAACGCGATCGCGTGGAATCGGGCTTCCACCGGCAGAAATCTTCATGAGCCCGACATTACCCAGCGACGGCCCGGTGGTCGTGTTTGAGATGACCGAAAGCGTGGGGGATTCAGGCGTCGCTGAGAAAGTCGACCCGCTGACCGGATCGGTGATGGTTCGCGTTCCCGTTCCCGTCAGAATGTCGATCGAACCGGTAACAATCTCAGCGCCAGGCAAGCCGACACTTGAGACCCGTTCAAGACCGAAATAACCGGTTACTCCGTCGGCGTTTGTCGTCTGCGTCAACAGGCCACCGCCGACCGCTCGGAAGAACACGAATTCAGTGCCGGGTACGGTGTTGAACGGGACGAGCATTTCGTCGCTCCCGTTAATGTACACAAATCGATTGTTGACAGCGTCAAGCACGACCGTGTTGCCCCCGAGCAAGGCGGAAGCGGGAGCCATCGCTTCTGGCCGGAACGTTGACGTTGCCTGTCCAGTCGACTGGAAGAGATCTCCCAGCAGATTCGGCAGGCGATCCAGCGGCGAACCCGTAACAATAGCAGACAGCGAAGAACTGTCCGCAAATTCCAACAGATCCTGACTGTTAGCCGTGGGCGAAAATCCGACTGCCAGACCAATGCTTGAAATCAGGCAATACAGATGAGTTCGAATTGTCGGCCGTGCGTAAAACATCGCAGGTCGCCTTGTTTCCGAATTCGGAGTTCTCTCGATGACTGTTAAACCAGACCGGTTGTAGCGATTTTGCTACATGTCCTGATCAGTCAATTCGGCAAAGACAGGGCGTCAACCGTAGCGAATCCGGGCACACGAGGCCGGAAAATCGGTAAAATCAGAAAAAAGCACCCAAACTACCAGAATTTACACTCGCGACTGTGGAACGAGGTCTGTCGTGAGAATTCAGAGGCTGCCTGAAGATCGTCGAGGTGGCGTCGAATCCGGACCGCGGCTACTTCCCACGAGGCTTCCCGCTCGTGTCGAGTTTGGCCTGGCTGTGGTTGGCATAGGTTGGCCAGTCGGGCGTGTAGTCGTCGGCCTGATTGCCCCAGACATTCCAGTTCGGACTGAACGCTCCTCGGGCGAAGAGTTCCAGGTACGGGCCGGGGCTGCAGTCTTCGATCACCTGGTACAACTCATCGGGTTTTCGAGAATGCTCGCGTTTTATTGACTTGATGATGTTTACCTGGCGGCGGCCAGGAGCGAGTGTTCTCATCGAGCCTCGCACACCGAACAGAATCAATTCGGTAGTGTTGCGAAAGTAGAAGCCAACGCCGCGACCGTCCGGTTCTCCGTCCTTGCGGACTTTGTGCCAGACGAGGTTCGACTTGTAGTGAAAGCCCCACGCTTCCATGACAGCCAGACCTTCAGCGAGCAGCGCGTTGGGGACCCATAAGTAGAGATGGCTTTTCTCGGCGGCGGCGAGGTGCACGGGAATCGCCTTCACGTCGTCGAGCTTGAGCGTGGGATAACGATTCAGGCGGCCATGCTCCGGCGCGACCTTGCCGGTCCGGTTCGTGAACTGCCAGGGTGGATCAGCGAGGATCGTTCCGCAGTTCAGGCCCGAGCATTCTTCGGCGAAAGTCTCGGCGGCGGGCTTTTCCGGTTTGGACGGCGCTGTTGTTCCTGGCTTGGACTTTTTTGACGTAGGCATTGTAGACGACAGGCCTCTGGTCAGTTGCTGCGATGAACGACGAAGCCTGGAGTGCTAACGCGAATCGAAAACAGCGTCTTGCCCGCCGTGATGAACAGTGTCTGCAGGTCTTCGCCACCGAACGTGACATTCGTCAGTGCGTCTTCCGGAATTGGGATCCGACCTTTGACTTCACCGTCGGGAGTCACAATCCAGATCCCCGGCGGAACGCTTGTGGATTCGTGCGGTCCTCGAGGTCGCGCGATCCCGGCGGCGATGTAGAGGTCACCGTTCTGAGCAACTGCCATCCCGTCACCGCCGCGACCGGGAGAAAAATCGATGACGACTCGCTGATTGCTGACGTCCCCGGCGGGAGACAGATCGAACTTCCAGATTTTCCGATTGCCGCCAATGACCGGACAACTGTCGACGAGATAGAGTGTTTTCTCGTCGGGACTGATGGCGATTCCGTTGGGTCGTTGAATCTCCGGCTGAGTGATCATTCGAGAAACGGAACCGTCGAGATCGATCCGGTAAACCGAGTCATGCTCCAATTCCATCGTCGCCCGGTCACCATAGCACGGATCGGTAAAGAAAATCTGTCCGTTGCTGCACGCGGCGATGTCATTCGGAGCGTTGTACTTCCTGCCTTCGAAGCTGTCGGTCAAGACTTCGACATCTCCGGTTTCCAGGTCTGTGCGAGTGATTCGTCGATTGCCGTCGTTGTCGCCAAACTCGTTGCCTTCGCAGGCGAGGAGTCGTCCTTGAGGATCAAACAGCAGACCGTTCGCTCGCCCGCTCGGCATCCGAAAGACGTCGGTCGTCCTCGCCACCGCATCGAAACACATGATGCGGTTATTGGCGATGTCGCTGAAGTAGACCTTTCCGTCCGCTGCCGCCGCCGGTCCTTCAGTGAAGGCAATGGCCGTCGCGGCGGCGACATCTCCGACGGCGAACTCGGCAGGCAGGCTCACGCTGTGAAAATCAATCGTCATCGCAATCGCAATCTCCGGAAGAATTCCAGTTCAGTCGACGCCGGGGATACGCACTTCCTGGCCATTAACCACGTTGAGCATTCGAGTGCGAGTGATCTTCCACTCGCCGCCCTGTTTCTGCCAGGTCATCTCCCAGCGGGAAGGATGGTGGCCACTTTGTGATCCCGCAGCGAACGTCGCGTTTGCGCGGAAATGCGTGACCGCCATCGTGTCTTTGTTAGTCAAATGAATTTTGACGTCCGTCACTCGAATGTCGCCTTCGACCTGGACAAATATCAGTGCTGCGACAACGCGCGTCCGGTCGACAGTATTGTTCTCCGCGAAGAACGACTGACAGCGCACCTGTTCTGGCCTGGCGGCGGAACCAGCGCCAAACAGGTGCGACTCTTCGACAAAGGTGCTGACGAGATCCAGCAGGTTTTTCTCGACCTGTTCACTGTCGGTCACGATGGCGACCTCGACGAAGTAAATCGTGATCGCCGCGAGCAGAAGCAAAGGCAACGCCAACAGAAACTTCGCCCGCTGAGTTGTCATGAAAGCGACGAAGAAAATCGCCGCGATGACAGTGCAGAGAATGATCGGCGACCACGCATCCTCGGTGAACCACATTCCAATTACCCACTGATGACCGGAAGGTTCAAGCTCATGGCACGCTCACGCGACCAGGGTGACCGCTTCTTCGGAGGCAGAATGGCTTCGGCGTACTCTTCGATCTGCTCGGGCGATTCGAAGAGTTGGTCGTAGCCCGAATCATTGTCGTACTCGCAGCTGTCAGTCGTGTACTCCCGGCAGATCTGAGGACGTGTCGCGTAGGTGCCGCAACCGTTGTCGGGCAGCAGATGTTTGCAGTCGGCGTAAACCATGATGTACCAGGTGGCGTCGTCGACAAAGATGGCTGCTTTGCCATGCAGCAGGAACCAGCGCATGTAGTCGAAGTCCTTCCACTTCTTTGGCGTATCAATCGGGAAGGCGTAGTAGCGACAACATTTCGCCGTGCAGTATTCGCACAGGTTTTCGCCGGCTTTCAGTTCTTCGCGTGGGATGGGGGTTCGTGCTTCGAATGTCTCAGTAGTCGACATCTTCTGATTCCGCTGTGTGATACCAAATAAAAAAGCAGAGCACATGGAAACTCGCAGCATCCGACGGGAAGCCACAACTGTTTCAACGAACTCTGCGTCGAAAGATCAACAGAGCGGGACGACTTTAGTCGACCAGTTCGTGTCTGACCAGGTCCTCATAGTTTTCCCGACGTCGAACGACGCGGTAGGAATCCCCGTCAACCATGATCTCGCAGCCGCGCGGTCGCGAGTTGTAGTTGCTGCTCATCACCGTGCCGTACGCTCCGGCGCTGAAAGTGCAAAGCAGGTCGCCTCGTTCCATCGGCGGCAGGTAGCGATCTTTTGCGAAGTAATCGCAGGACTCGCAGACCGGACCGACGACGTCAGCGGCCTCGCAGCCCTCCGGTTGAGACTCGGCGTCCGCTGGCATCTCGACCGCTGGCGCGACCGGCCAAACGCGATGGAACGAGTCGTACATGGCGGGTCGAACAAGGTCGTTCATGCCGCCGTCCTGGATGTAGAACAGCTTCCCGCCTTCTCGCTTGGAGAAAATGATCCGGCTGATCAGCACTCCAGAGTTTCCCGCAATGAAACGGCCCGGTTCCAGAGCAAGCCGACACTCTGCTTCTTTGACGGCAGGGACGATGACCCTTGCGTATTCGGAAGCGGACAACCCTTCTTCGTGGCGGTAGCTGATCGCGAAGCCGCCACCGAGGTTGATCCAGCTGATGTCGTGCCCTTTGGCGCGGTACTCGCGAACAATCTCGATCGCCCTCTGCGCGGCTCGCTCGTAGGGCTCGGTCGAGTGGATCGGCGAACCAAGATGCATGTGAATTCCGCTGAGCTTCAGATGCGGGTCGGCGAGCACTTTGTCAGCCAGCTGCCCGGCTCGCTCGATGTCCATGCCGAACTTGTTGCCCTTCTTGCCGGTTGTGGTTTTTTCGTGCGTCTTCGCGTCGATGTCCGGGTTCAGTCGAAGTGCCACTCGACCGACCTTCCCCATTGACGCGGCGACGGCAGAGATCGCGTCGAGTTCGGCTTCGCTTTCAACGTCGAACTTCAGAATGTCACACTCCAGCGCAAAGCGGATTTCGTCGTCCGTCTTGCCAACGCCCGCGAAGACGACTCGAGTCGTATCGGCACCAGCCTGTTTGACTCGAAACAGCTCTCCGCCGGAAACGACATCGAAGCTCGCACCGGCTTCGTTCATGGTGCGGAGCAGCGTCAGGTTGGAGTTAGCTTTGACTGAATAGCAAATCACTGGGTCGACGTCGGCAAAGGCTGCCTGAATCTGGCCCAGTTGATGCAGCAGCTGAGCCTTCGAATAGATCCACAGCGGTGTGCCGAATTCTTCAGCGAGCGGTGTGACGGCGACGTCCTCGCAGAAGAGCTGTCCGTCGCGATATTGAAATGCGTTCATGGCGATGCCTGATGTTTGTTCTTTGGAGTTCTAAGTGACCTGGATTGTTGTTCGAAGCGGTCTTGAGTCTCACGTCGTGCCCGCGCAGGCGGGAATGACGACTCTTATCTATTGGGCCTTCTTCGCCCTGACCGTCTGGACGATGCCCCAGACGATCAGAATTCCGCCGAACGCAGCAAGCCCCTCCGGGCTGTCAAATCCTCGCAGGGCGAGTTGGCCGCTGAGACCTCCGATGACGAATGCGACTCCGATGAGGATGTTCCACATGGCGACTCCGATGGCCTGCGTGTAAAGGGTTACTGATCAGGGAGATCAGGACTGATGCTTTGCCAGCAATTCGGCAATCTGCACGGCATTGGTTGCTGCACCTTTTCGCAGGTTGTCGCTGACGCACCAGAAGTTCAAGCCGTTCGGGTGCGAGATGTCCTTCCGGATTCGCCCGATGAAGACGTCGTCACTGCCGTCGCAGGTACTTGGCATCGGATACTTCTTCGCGTCGAGATCGTCAACGACGGTGATGCCGGGGAAGTTCGAAAACAGTTCGCGAGCTTCTTCAGGAGTCACCGGTCGCTCGGTCTCTACAGTGATGACTTCGCTGTGGCAGTTGGCAACCGGAATGCGAACACAGGTCGGACTCACGAGAATGGATTCATCGCCGAGAATTTTGCGAGTCTCGTACACCATTTTCATTTCCTCGCTGGTGTAGCCGTTCTCTTTGTGTCCGCCGATTTGAGGGATCGCGTTAAAGGCAATCGGATACGCGAAGACCTGGTAGTCGTAGTTTTCATTTGCCAGGTACGCTCGGGTCCCTGCTTCCAGATCCCGGTTTCCC
>JAQBWV010000275.1 GCA_027624335.1 Planctomycetota bacterium | reverse complement strand
AGTGGTCCCGTACAGATCTGGACGAGCGACGGACAAAAGATTCGTGAATTGAATGCCCGTGGCAGCGCTCTCTCCTGGAGTCCTGCCGGTGACTGGATCGCCGTGTGGGGCGGTTTCAGCTACGTCCGACTCATCACTCCGGATGGAAAACCAGGGTCGCTTCTGAACCCCGTCGGTGCTCATTTTGTTGCCGGAGCAGCCTGGTCTCCGGGTGGCGATCAGATTGTGGTCTCCACACAGGATGGTCGGTTGAGTCGCTGGAATCCTGCAGGGAAACAACAGGACGATCTGGCCGGCAGTATTCTCAGCGCAACGGGACTCGACTGGAGTCGCACCGGCGGTCGCATTGCAGCCGCGAATGGTGCACACCGGGTCGCCGTCTGGGACGCGAAATCCGGGCAGCCCCTGTGGAGTGCTGTCACGCTGCCGAATGCCAGTTCCGTCACGTTCACACCGAGCGGCCAGATCCGTTGTTGTGAGAGCGTCGATATTGAACAGCAACTTGTCTGTGTCGTCGAAACTGCGGAGGGGCATCGAGAACTGCTGACGCCATCCGAGTTCCAGGCGAGAACCGGGCTGTCCCTGATGGAAGGTGACCGGAAGCCGGATGCTGGCTTGACCGCAGACGATTCGCCTGCGGGGAATCAGTGATTCGCATTTGTGCTTCGATTCGGCGTGGCTGACTGCCCCACTCTCCGACTCCCTGCGGCAGCGGCTGACTGCTTCGCTCATGGTCCGACCAGCAGTCATTCGGTCCTGAGATCCGGCTGCTGCGTCCGAATCGAAAACCTCGCCGAAAAAGGTGTCAAACGCTGGCGATGGATCCTGCAGAGGCGTCGCGTGGAACTGCGTATTTCGCCTGTGAGAAAGCCCAGGCTCTCTCGCAGGAAGAGACGCTGTGTGCTCACGCGACGGCGCATTTCAACTTTGCGTCCTGTCCGGAGAGCCACGTCATGAAACGATCGATCTTCGCGTTCCTGTTAACATGCGTTGTTGTCGCTTCCATCGCCGAACCAGCTTTCGCGGCTGGCGCGCATTTCACCGTGCGACTGGCGAAACCCGATCAGTTCGTTCGGCCTGACGTGCGGTGTCTCCGTTTTTCGCCGGATGGAACGCGGCTGGCCGTCGCTCATTCACGCGGAACCACGGTAATCCGAACAGGGGACGGCGAAGTGACGGCCGAGTCCCGACTTACTCCAGAGACACTGGCCTGGTCCCGCGATGGCTCGAAACTGTTGTTTGCCAGCCATAAGGAACGGTGGCTGATTGATACGGCGGAGGGAACGGGAGAGCCCGTCACCCTTCGCGAAGAGCGTGGTTTCATCGGCCTTCGACTGGAACAGCGGAATGGCAAGCTGCTCCTCGTGGAAATTGTGCGGGGCAGTCCGCTGGCTTCCGTCAAAGGTATTCACGTTGGTGACGAGCTGATCGCCATTGGTCACGGACGATCGGGATTCATGCACTCCGTCATCGGAAAGTCGGTTGCGGATGCGACACAACTGCTGGCCGGACCGGTCGGAACTTCGTTGCGACTTTCCGTGATCCCGCATGGACAGATCGTCCCGGCCACATATGAGGTCGTGCGTTACCAGCAGACCGTGCAGAATGGTCGACGCCTCTATGAACTGCCGGACTCGAACATTGATGACAACGTCGTCTGTCTGACGATGAACGGCCAATGCCAGTTCATCAGTGCCGGTACCGGCGCGATCGCGAAGTCGGTTACGTTAAACGGCACGGCCATCGGTGGCCTCGCCGCGACCAATCACGCGGCCACACAATGCGCAACGATCCGTCACACAGGTGTCGCTTCTGTCGAGCCTGCTCCTCAAGCGTCACTGTCCGTCGAGAATCGTGTGAGACTCTCAGCGGTCAGTAATCTCACGAACGCCATTCGTGAGGACGTGATCACGGAGTCGACTGAACGCGACACATTCGCCGTCGACGTCTTTGATATCGTCCGTGGGACGTGCATCACGACGATTCCCGTCGACTCCGAGCCGATCAACACACTGGTCACGGTGCCATCCTATTTCGGACTCACCTTCGCGGAGAATGATAGAAAACTCGTCACAGGAACGTGGTCCATGCTGCACGTCTACGACGTTGACAGCGGGCAGAAGGAACGCGTTATCAGACCACCTCAGCAGAGTCGCTCCCGACCGGTCGAATCCTTCGCTGTTTCCGACCGTCTGGCAGCCGTCGGCAGCAGTGACGGAACTGTCTGGGTGTTCGAGTTTGCCACCGGCGACCTGCTTCGAACCGTCCGGATTCCCGGTCAAGAGTCGGTCAAACGAATGACACTCTCGCCGGATAGTCGCCGGATGGCTTTTGGCGTTCGCGGTGTCGTCCATCTGGTCGACCTGTCTGATCTCGTCGTCAATGAGTGATTCCGCGGCGGTCTGACCGGCTCGCGATGGAGAACCCGCTGCATCACGTCACGACCGCCCCTGCGGGCGGCCCTCGTTTCCTGGGAGAACATCATGCCAGCGAATCGTTCGTGGAACTCCGCCACCCTGCTGTGGCTGTTAATCCTGACCGCTATCACCATCAACCCGTCTGCGGCTGAAGACGAACAATCAATACCGGCCGCCCTCGCGATTTCGCGGCTCAATGCTTTGAAATCGCGGCATGCGATTGTCGTGCTGCAGGATGCCGATCGTCGGATTCATGTGCAGTGTGCTCGTGTCCGGCCTGGTGGAACGGCGCAGCGGGTTTACTTCGACCGTCACCTGCTGCGTCTGCCGGGCCATGAACTGACAATCGCTGCCGAGTACCGGGAACGGCAACTCGAACGTCCAGCGGGCTCCGGCAGGCAGACGCCGGACCCGACAGGCCAGGTGCAGACCTTTCGATACCAGCAACTGCAACTGAGTGGCGGAAGCGTCACTGCGAACGGTCGTCAGTTTGTTGTTCTGCATCTTCAGGCAGTTGAGTTCGATGCTCCCGAGGTAAAAAGTCACTTTCTATATCGAGCCGTGAGGCTTGATCCAGAGCGTGATCCCTGGCAGACCTCGCGTGGTGGAGGACCATCGGCGTGGGTCATCCGATTCGGCCCGCCGGATAAGCCGGATCAATTTGAATATCGACTCACCAATCCTGCCCACTATCCGAATCCCCGGATCGATTCTGTGGTTATGCACGATGCTCCCGAGTGGGTATATGACCGCGACAAACAAATCTACCGACCGGGCGTGGTCTTCACGGTTTCCCATATCGGGCAGGGACCGGTCACCGGTCATTTCCTGCTCGACGATGATGGTTTCCCGACGACGGGATCGTTTCGTGGCGGCCTGGAACGGACGATCGATGCCAGAGTGCAGGCCGGGATCAGGACGTTACGTGAATCGGCTCTCAACCGTCGACAGAGTCAGACGACGAACCTGACGGCAATCGACGGTGAATCGACAGAAGCAGCGAGTAACGGGGCGTTGAGGTACGAACTCAACTCCGGAAGCTGTCAGGTTGTCACGACACGAACGTCGCGAGTGGCAGGCAGCATCAGCCGTTCGGCCGTCGATGTGGATCTGAAGATCGAAGAACATCTTCGCGCCACGATTCAGCGTGACGATGAGGGAGCCGTCACCCTCACGCTTTCGCCGGAACGATACATCGTGGAAAGCCGGACCTCGGCAGGTGGCCGGGAAGTCGGTCGGGAAACATTCGACAGTGCTCTTGATACACCGGCCCCACGCAGCCTGTCTCATTTCCACGAGCAGTCGAAGCCACTGCTGGGGAAGAGATTCGTGTACTCGGTCAGTTCGCGTGGCCTGCTCCGGCCGTTAAGTGACTCGATTGAGGAAAGTCAATTCGACCTGTTCCGACGCGTGCAATGCCGTTTTCTCGCACCGTGGCTGCCACTGTTGCCATCTGAACCCGGCAGTGGAACGTGGCGGGAAACCGTGGAATACGGCAACACCCGCCGAGCGGAGCTGGTCTGGCAGCTACATCCGCAAGGGACAGACGACGAAGCTGAGGTCTTCCGTCTTCAGGGAGTGGGAGAACTGCGGAACCTCAGATCCGGCGACGGTTCCGCGCAATTGGGCGGCCTGCGGAAGACCAGTGTGTCACTGCGTGCGAAGAGTCTGCTACCCGTCGAGATGTCTTTTCAGATTGACGACGTGCCGACTCCCCGCAGTCTGCAGATCACCCGGTCGCGACACCGTGTGCAGGAAACCGTTCGCTGGGAGCGTGAAGACGTGTCAAACGTCCGCGATGAAAATGGTAAGCGAGTGTACTGAGCGTTAATCGGTCCGTTCCGCCGGCAGGCGGTGACGCGCAGCGTAGGGCCGATGGACTGCTTCGGGCGAAAGAACTGCCTGAAGCGCATCATTGAGCGAGTTTCCATTCAGGCAGCATTCGCCCGGGCGGCGGCTCATCGTGAAAAACAGCGGAGAGTCAAGGTGGAGCCTTTTCGCTGTGCTTTTCCGCGACAGGACGTCGCGGAAAAGTGCCGCCAGGCACCTGGAAGGCACAGCGAAAAGCAGCAGCCGGAGGCGGACCTTGACCGCAGCGGATAATCGAAATCAGCCGTCGGCCTGATCGCCCGCCGGCAGCGACCTGTGTCACTTCAGTCTCTGATTCTTCCGTCAACGTAAAGGAGAAATCCCATGCAGCGCAGTATTCGAACATCCCGACCTCAACTGGTGTGTGTCCTGGCCGACAACAGTGGTTCCATGCGTGGCCAGAAAGCCGAAGCCGCGACACGTGGACTTCGCGAGATGCTGTTGAACTGCCAGATGAAAGGTCCACGGGGTCGCGATCGATCCTACTTCCGGTTCGTGCTGATTCGGTTTGGCAGCCATGCTCATGTCGACGAACAGAGCTACATGAAGTCGGTGCGGGAAATTGATCCTGACACCATCGAAATTCGTGGAGACGGCGGAGGCACCAACATCACCGAGGCACTGGAACTGGCGCATCGAGGATTAAACGGCTACATGCGGGACGTCGTCGAGAAGCACCAGGAACGGGATCGGCATCCACTGCCGGTCGTTCTTCTATTCTCCGACGGACACAACGGCGGTGCGTGTCCACTCGGTGTCGCCGATCAGATCAAGAGCCTCAATGTGGATGGCGATTCGGTTCTGATCGCAGCGGCTTCCGTGTGGGTGGATGGTTCGATGCCACCCGATGGGAATCTCCTGCGGGAGATCGCCACGCCCGGCTGTTACGTCGATATTGATCGACCGGAACTGTTGACGGAATTCCTTGCTGAAGTGGGCAGTTCTGCCGCAACCTCCGCTCAGGAACTCGCACGGCTATCCGCCAGACTGCAACCCGAAACAACACGACATGTCGAGTATGACGCGCCGCGGGGATTGCCGGCTCCACCAGAGTCTCACTCTTCATCGTCGAACTCGTCTGGCGGTGCTCGACGACGACGTAAGAAATCACGGGGACGTGGAGGGCGCCCCGGAAATCAGCTCTCGGTTCGAAACGCCCCGAAGCCACCGGCCATCAAAAATTACGGGCGGGGTGACTGATGACTCAGTCGATTCGCAACAAACCGCATCCGGCACTCGCGGGCATTCAACGTGTAATCAGGAACCACCGCCAATGTCTGAGGCGAACTGGTGCTGTGGTGTCGCAGTCGGGCGGGCTTGCATTGCCAACCGGATGGCTGTCGGGTCATTCCGACTTCGGACCGCCTCAGCAGGACAAACCATGCAATCAGGATCGCCTCGTTCTGTGGCGTTCACGACGGAAAACATCAGCACCACTCCACTGGGTGATAGCCATGGCTGATGGAGTCACATCGTCTTATCACAGTGAATTCGCAGCCGGTCTGGTGTGCTGGTCGGCACTCAGATCGCTCGTCGATTCCGCCAGGCAGGCACACGGCAGTACCGGAATGAATGCGGTATACGCTGCCGCCGGCGCTCTGCGTAATGCAGGCATGGCGTACCGTAGACAGGGAGCAGGCTGGCACCCGCCCGACGAGTTTTCGTCAACATGGAAACACCGTCTGGCATCTGGAGCCTTCCTTCAGACGACGTTGACACTGGCCTGGTGCAGGGACGATCGATGCCACCTGATCCGCATCGGCGATGGTGGCGCCACTTTGTATCAGTCGGACAGCCACCGTGTTTTGCTACCCGTGAATGCGGACACACAACTGGTGCATGCCCTGGGGCCGGACACTCCGCTGATTGAAATCGACGATGAGCTGAGCGTCGCTCTGCATGGTGACTCCGTGCTGGCGGTCTATACCGACGGGATTGCCCGGCACATGCAAAGTGATCCAGGCTCGATGCTGGGCGTGCTGCGTCGGTCGCTCGCAACAGGAAACAGATGCGCGACGGCCTCGGCGATCATCGAAAGCCTGAAGCAGTCAGACGAAGAATCATTGCAGGACAACCTGACCCTGGCCATCGCAATCGCCGGCATCTGAGGCGGATTCCCAATGGATGATTCAGACATTCCGATCCTGTCCGGTGAAGACATCCGCCAGTTGGACGGTTCTCACTGGAGAATTCACGGAAAGAAATACGTCATCTCTTCGGGCAGTGCGGGAATCGATCATCGAAGCGTGCAAGGCGGAAACGAATCGAGAGTCGTGCCACTGCTGGATGAATCGGGACAGGTAGTGCGGCTTCTGAAAACGTCTCTGAAGTCAGTCAGTCCACGACGAGCCAGCCGAATCCAATGGCTGGCGGAACAACGATTGTCGGAACTGTCACCGGGACTGTCAGCGGCTCCCTGCGAGTGGATCGACACACGGGAATGCGGTCGTCCGGAAAACTCTAAGCTGGATTTCACTGGCTATTTTATGGCGCCCGTGCCCGGTAACAGTTGGCTTGAATTCAAGATCGACATAGCCCGGTCCGAAGTAACGATCCATGAGCAGTGGCGCCGGAAGTGGGTGTGCCAGTTTCTAAGGACGCTGGTTGCTCTGGAAAATCGCAACTTCGTACATGGGGATTTGTCGCCCGGGAATGTCATGGTCTCTGCCGAGCATCCGATCCATCTCTCGCTGATCGATTTCGATGCGTTCGTTGCTCCGGATGCCGGAGCCGAACTGGCACGTCTGACGTCTGCCGACGGAGGCATGATTGGCACGCCAGGCTACATGCCCATTGACCTTGAAAGACGGTCGCCTGAATCGACATCGATACCGGCCCCGTACTCGGATCGTCGTGCCCGTGACATGCTGCTCCTGGAGTTTCTCTGTTTTGATTCACGGTGCCCCGATGAAGATCCGGTCTCAGAGTGGGACTGGTCACTGATTGATGAAGTGCTTGAGGATCGAAGCCTCGGGCAGGCGGAGCGTTACCTGCGCCGTCCGGAAATCATCGATCTTCCGGAAACGAGCCGAGTAACATCAGCCGCACTGGCTCGCGCGATGAACGTCTCACTGAAACCAGTTGCACGACGACGCTACCAGCACAGCACACGCAATGCGTCCAACGTCAAGTCGCCAACAGAACTGCCGGGAAGCGGGCCGGGTTCTCAACACCACCACACTGTCGGACAGAGCATGGTTAGCGGGAAAGTTTCTGCTCTGGTCAGTGTGCGTGGCGGAATGGACGCTGCTGAGCCTGCTCCTCCCGGGCCGCATCATCACACTTGAGGGCGAACCCGGCTGGCCGCTCTGGCTCACGCAGCACATCGTCCAACTGCTGGCTGGAGCCGCGATTGTCATTACTGGCCTATGGCGCACAACGGTTATCGCGTTCGGAGGCGACTCACCGACCGTCTGGCAGATCGGCACAACTCGTGTGCTGCTTCCTCAATCGCCTGTCGCAAGTCGCTGGCCCGGTCGCAGGCGATCGGCGTCATTGATTCGTCTGTGTTTCGGAGCATTCATGCTGTCCTTGTGCGTACTCATTCTGATGATAGCTTGAGAGTCCGCGAGTTTTAGCAGGAGTTCGGTCTCACCGACGCTCTGGCCATCCGCCGTCCTGGAGTCAGCCGGGCTACGCCTGTCGTGTGAAGGGATCCGTGTCGGTCGGCCTTGAATTCCAATGGAGCACGGCGAGTCAGGGTGGAGTCTTTGCCGCAGGCAAAGCAGCAGCGATCCGCACACAGCCGTCGCGGACCTTGACCTCGTGACACCATGAAGAGGACCGGGCGAGGAGCAAGAAAACCTCGTCGGCAAAACCAAAGCGTGCCACCGATCCTCAGCGCATGTACTGCAACTGCGCTCGGGACCAGGTGACTCCTGGTGAACTCAGATGGGCAGCCGAAAGACCGCAGCGAAGCCGAGCCGAGTCAGTTACCACATTTCTGAGCAAACGGCAAAGAAATCAGACGGCCACTTCGATCCATCTTTGTCGTTACCACTGAATGGGTGGCTGCTTGCGCCGGAGCCGGTCGTCGTCGAGGTCTCACCCGACTCGTCGGCCTCGACGATGACTGGCGGAGCCGAAAGCAGCCTGAGCGGAACGCTCGACGGTTGGCGGGCCACAGATGCTCCCGGCTGCTTTTGCTGGTGCG
>JAQBWV010000274.1 GCA_027624335.1 Planctomycetota bacterium | reverse complement strand
TCCGGATGATTCTGCTGAATCAGCTTCTCGCTGCGATCATCCCAGAGAGCGAGCCGCTCCACCTGCTTCTCGACACTCGTATCGGTGACCGGTCCGCCGCCGTCCTGCAGATGCGGTCGGAGTACCATCGGAAAGGCGTTCTGATGGTTCAGCAACAGCGGGCTGCCGGTTAGCTCCATGCCGGAGCACGTACTGATGAACGGGCCAATCTTCAACTGGTCGATGTGCGGCTGATAAGTGTCGACACGGTTGTGCTCGGTACACGGAGCAAACTCGATGTGGTCACAAACAAGGTTCAGCACTCGCCCCCTCTGACTTCCCGTGTTGTCACCTGACGGCGAGCTGTGACTGTGAAAGTCACTGCTGATCCAGCCGGTTGTGTCGACGACTCGTTTAAGCTTCCCGGTCAGTTCGACGGTCTTGCCTGGTGCAATCTTCAGTTCCGTCAGGAGGGCATCGTGCTCCGGGCCGTGAGCAACGACGACGTCGTAGTCACCCGGCGGCAGAGTCTGCGTCGCGATACCAAGCGGCGCGTAACGGAGTCCTTTGATGCCAAAGTCACCACTCTCTGGCCCGAACCACGGTTGAGCGGTTCCTGCTTTCGCGAGGAACTCAATCTTGCACGGAATCGGATGTCCCTCACTGTCGGTGATGCGAGCCTCTACAGTTCCCGGCTTCCATTGATCACAGACGATCGGCAACTTCTGCACTCCACTCTGTTTCGAAACCTGCAGCGTCGGCGTTGAGGTTGCAGGAGTGACGTCGACGCCGATCGCTTCGATCTTCAGCGAGTAACTTCCGTCGGGCAGCGAGACCTTTGCCACACCGTCGTTGCCGGTTCGAACAAGGCCCCAATCCTGCTCGCCTCTGCTTAATAAAACGCGTGCGTCAGGGATCGGCTGCTTCAGACCATCAAATACCGAAATCTCAACGTCGCGAGTTTCGTCGCCGTGCGCGGCCGCGGAAATCGCTCGCACATGAGGAAGGTCAGTTCCTGGAAACACGTTCCGGACGAGTTCGTATGACTCTCCCGGTGCCAGTCGAACCGACTTGCTATTGCTGCCAATCTCATAGTGCAGTTGCGAAGTTCTGGAATTACTGTTGGTCGCGATCGATCCACCTGCCAGCTCGATTCCGTAGGCCTGTTCCCAGAAGCGGTCGTGAATCCAGAACAGATCTGTTGTGCCGTTCGGTGATTTGGCAATGTCTTCGTTCCGGGAATCGACTCGCAGGTCGTCGAACAACGGCACGTTGATCGGAGAGTCTGTCTCATTGAGAAATCGACTGGTGATCGAGAGGCGTTTGGAATCGGCTTTCAGAGCGTATGTCACTTCGACGGTCGGTCGACCTGCATCGCCAGCGGCTCGAACAATGACACTTCCGGCCGCACCCAGCGAACTGCCGGCGGCGACGTCGACGCTGGAGCCCTGTGCGTCCCGTACGACGAGACTTCGGTAGGGATACGCGCGGGCGCCAGGAAAGAAAGCACTTAACTGGTCGCTCTGATTCCATCGAACGGCCAGATCGATCAGGCACCCGCCGATGTCGCGAACGGTCATGTTGGCGTTTCGGCTGGCGATCGGCTGAGCGATGACTGCGGTCAGATGATCATTTCGCAGCACGACGTCGCCGTAGATGGCGTCAACTTCTTTGCCGAGCGGAGCGAAATCGTCCCAGTTGCCGGCGTTGAGTTCAGCGACCTCGACACTCCCGCTCGGCTGAAACGATGCGTCGATAAAAACTGCGGCACTCAGCAGCCCGACAGTGATCAAAACAGCGAGATACTTCATCAGCGAGTCTCCTCGACAGGGATAAGTTGTTACGCAGCGTATCCCGGACGTTGTCAGCATGAAAACCAGATGGTCCTCCCGTGGGAAATCAAATTTCGATTTGTCGAACTGTCCGTCGAATAAAGTGTGCCACCGGGCTCAACCAGTGAAAGGGCTGGTTGCGCATTGAGGGTGATTCAACACTGGCAGAGCCAGTGGCACACCCACAGTGGAGACTGGCAGTGGAGCCTGTATGAAACGCACCGCCTTCAATCGCGTGGGGTATGAAGTTCAGTGCCGTTGGACGGGCGCTCGCCGATATTACGAATTTCAGCATCGCGATCGACGTTGCCTCACTGCCGGACTGGCTGGCCGGTTTGCACGCGGTCGAGGTCGACAATCTGCAGATTCGGATCCATCTGCATCTGCCAGGTGGCTACCGGGATCGATGGATTGATCTCGATCTGACCGATCGTCATCGTCAACTCCGAACCGGTGGTGGCGCAGTCGAGAACGATTCGATGAGGCAACATTACGCCGGCGGCACTGGATCGAAAGTCGTCCATGACAGCGTTGGTTATCAGTTGGCCGCTTGAGTCGTAGAGCGCGTGCTCGATGATCTGCCCCAGCGCCAGATCGACCAGCATGATTCGTTCGACCTGTTGCCCCTGGACATAGTCCGCTGAAACCAGTTTCGCCCTGTCCGGAGTTTCTGGATCCCGCAGCACCTGCACTGTCGATGGGTCAATCGGAATTACGCCCAGAGATTCCATCAGCCACGATGGTGGAAACGGAATCGGCACCGCCTGCTGCCGATCAAGACCTTCGTGCGAACCGGTCAGGATGATGTCCGGCTCGCTGGCCCGCATCCAGAACCAGAAGCGGTCAGAGTTGGAACCAAAGTCGACCTCAGTTCCGCGCAGCGATCGAGCCGTGAATCGAAGATTCTTTGGACTCTCAACACTCACGTTGGCCGAGAGGCTGGGGGCGATCACTCCTTCTCCACGCACCTTGATGCGGACGTCCGTTGATCGCCAGGCAACGACTCTCGATCGTTGATTGTTGAGGTGTTCAAGAATTTCGTCGGGCGTCGCGTCAGACAACAACGCTCGTGGCGGCGGCGAAGTCGTCTTTCGGACAATCCAGTTCTTGAACGCGCAACCGGGCAACGCAGCCAGAATGCAAACGGCGGCCAAAGCCGGCAGAAAGCGATACGAACGTCCGGAATCGAATTGCCTCGTCGACGTCTGGGTCATGTCAGCCCTTCCCTGGCCACTGTCGCCATCCGGTTTCAGATCAGCTCCGCTTCGAGTTGCGTGGTCAGCGCCGCCTGAAGACTGAGGATCTCTTTCTCATCGAGATCCTGATCAGCAATCTCGAATGGTCCTTCGCTCTTGCTGCCGATCACCTGCAGAAACTCGTTGTCGTCCTCGTCTGTTCTGGAACCTTCGAGCCGTAGTCGTCGCTTCTGCAACAGCAGCAAAGCCAGCACATACCGCATGCGATCGTGAGCTGGATTCGGGTCCTCGCAAAACTGCTCGAAGTATCGCATTAAGCCTTCGGTATCGATGACCTTTGGTTTCGGAGTTTCGTCCGCGACGATGGCCAGCCACTCTCCGATGCTGTCTTCTGGAGCCCCGCTCCACCCTTCGTCCGAATAGTCGAGTCGCAGCAACTGCCCATCCCGTTCCACAAGTACGCTGTGGCAGGTGCTGCCCGGTTCCAGCGGCTCACCCGTTCCGGCACACGTCTTACCGATTGGTTTGAGCTGATAATCCACGAACTGCTCGCCTCTTGCATGTCGTTTTGCAGAGTGGGCATTGCTCACTCGACGGCCTGAAGCACAGTCAAAATGCGAGGCGTCAGTGCGGACCCACGATACTCGCCTCGCTGTCGCCTCGATTTGGGGTCATGTGGCCGCCGAGCGGATCGTATCGCAACCGTAAAATCTGCCACAAGACGGACTTGAGTCACGCCGGTCGTAAACATTCGACAAAGCCGTGGAAAGAAAATGCGCGGCAAGGCGCTCGCCCTTAAATCAGCGTAGCTGGATGTCTCCGGCGGCATCAATCGGCTGTGTCCGATCTTTCGGTTTCATCTGCCGGGCGTCTTACCGGACGGACTCCTAGCCAGGCTGTTGAGCGTGATCGCGACGGACGGATGCTCCGCGCCCAGCACTTTCTCCTCGATCGCGAGCGAGCGTTTGAAGAGCGGCTCGGCTTCCGCAGACTTCCCCTGAGACCGGTATAGCCACGCCAGGCCGCCGAGCGTGGCCGCGACGTTCGGATGCTCCGCGCCCAGCACTTTCTCCTCGATCGCGAGCGAGCGTTTGTAGAGCGGCTCGGCTTCCGCGTACTTCCCCTGGTCCTCGTAGAGGCCGGCGAGGTAATGCAGTGCGGAGGCGACCCACGAGCTGTTCGCGCCTTCGGTCTGCTCGACGATGCCGAGGGCCTGTTTGAACAGCGGCTCGGCGGCGGCGTAGTCGGCCTTCGACCGGTAGACGCGGCCCAGGCCGAGCAGGCTGCTGGCCAGCGTCGTGTCGCGTTTCCCCGAGTCGTCGGCGTCTTTGATCGCCGCCCGGAACAGCCGCTCGGCCGTGTCGTACTTCGCCTCGCCGAGTGCCTTGTAACCGCCGTCGTTGTACGACCGCCGCACCGAGTCCTGAGCCGGCACGCCTCTGCCGCCACACACCGAGCCAATCAGAATCGCCAGTGCCAGAACCGTCTGTCTGTGTCTCATGGTTGTTCCTCTCAAAGAAACGCCGTTTCGCTGACTTCCAGGCTGCTTCTTGCCGGGTGCAATCATGACCGGATTTACAGCGATGGAACAGGCACAGCGGCGGCGGAGTGGCACTGGCTGTCGTTAGTGGTAATGTGTGCCACTGGGCAGAGCCAGTGGCACACCCGGTCAGTCATGTTCGCCAGTGCCACCCCGCCGACCAAACAACTCCAGCCGACGACGCTCTTTCTCGCTCATAGCCAATATCTCCATGATGGCATCCTTTCAGAGACCAATACACGGGGACAGTTCTATCTGGGAATGACATGCCTGTCCCAGTTCCTTCATCGAAGAACTCGAGAGTGGCCGGCAAGCCGTTTCAGGGACACCCAGCCTGGTGTGCTCTACTGATGACCGACATCTGACCGATGACCGCTGAGTTTCGACTCGATCAATTGCCGGATGTCTTCCGGCATGTTGTTGAACGCTTTCAGGACGGGGCCGTGATTGTTCCACTCGATCTGCGGATCGGCACCCGCCTGCAGAAGCAGTTCCACCACCTGCAACGCTTTGCTTTCGGCGGCTTGAGGGTCCGAGGTTGCGAATCGGCTCACGTGGTTCAGGAAGCGATGAAACGCACAGAACAACGCTGTCTGGCCATTCTCATTCTGCAGATTCGGATCCGCATCGTGAGACAGAAGCAGTCGGCACGCTTCAACGTCATGCTCGGAAACCGCCAGGTGCAGAGGCCGGTTGCGGCGTGGATCCGGCGCGTTGGCGTCGGCTCCGGCGGCCAGCCAGTACTTCAACAAGTCCAGCCGCCGATACCGGACGGTCGAGCATAAATACTCGCCGGCGTGCGCGTCGATGTCGGGAGTGACTCCGCGATCCGTCAGAGCGTCGCAGAAGTCGAACAGGCCGGCGCGGTATCCGAGCGCGTGGTAGTTCATTTCGTACGGACCTGTCGGACCGTCGAACTTCGCGCCGGCCTCGACGAGGTCCAGGCACAAACGACTGCGGTGCTGACGCTCGGATTCATGTACGAAGTGCGCCGAATGATGACCGTCGATCGCAGCGACCAGCGGCGTGGACCCGGTTTCCGTGACGGCGTTCGGATCGGCTCCGAGTGCCAGCAGCTTCCGGCAGACAGCCCGGTTCCCCGCACGAGCGTGCGTGACGAGAGCGGTTGCCCCGGCACCGTTTCTGCGTTCGAGCCAGCCGGGTTGATCGCGCCGCATGCTGGCGGCGATCAGCATGGGAAAGATCGCGTCGATGCTCGGTCCGTATTGAGGCCGCTCATACGTGTGAGCCGCGATGACTGATGTCGTCGCCAGATGGAGTGGTGTATTGCCCCGTCCCCGCTCGTCGGGCAGTCGAGGAATCGTGACGTCGGCTCCGTTGGCCAGCAGCAACTGCACGCACTTCGCCGATCCGTGTATCACCGCTTCGTGCAGTGCCGTCGAATCGTGTTCGTTGCGAGCGTTGATGTCGAGCAATGGCTGCCCGTCGCTGCCCCGTCGTGACGCATGGGCGAGCAGCAACCGCAACGTCTCCGCGTGGTCACCGTAGACCGGCGCGAAGAGCGGAGGATTGCCCTGATTGAAGTACCTGGTGTCGTTGTCGTACTCGTACGGTTCGTACTTCAGCGCCTGCCACACGTCCGCCGCCGGGAATTCGTCGAGCAGCAACTGGCAGAAGGCGGTGTCACCCACCAGCGCCGCGTGGTACAGCGGATGAGCATAGTACTCGAAGTTGTTGTATCCCGCAGACACGTTGAACTGTTCGGGGTAAACCTTCGTCGCGCCCGCATCGAGCAGCAGTTGCAGCAGAGTCGCGTTGCGGTGGAACAACGCGTATTCGAGCGGCGACTTGCGGTACGGGAGCGAGCGGGAATCCGAATCGGCTCCCTGTTTCAGCAGATACGCGCATATCGCGGTCTGGTTGCCATACGCGGCCACCTGCAGCGCCTGCGAGTGATCGGCGAGTTCCGGTTCTCGATCGGCCAGGAACCGATACACCTCCAGCCAGCCTGCCGCGGCGGCTCGGACGAGCGGGTTGTCATTGGGCTGGATTTCATTCACAGGTGAGGAACGGATCGCGGCTCCGGCTTCCAGCACGGTCAAACAAATCGCAGCGGACCGATGTCGTCCGTGGTTGTTGCTGATGTAGGGCAGTGCCGCTGGCAGCAGCAGCGGATCGGCCAGCCACTCGGCGTCAGCTTCCGGACGCATCAGCAGACACCGGACCATCTCTGCCTGCTGAGCGTCGACCGCCAGAGTCAGTGGTGAGGCGACACTGGCTTCCTGACGCTCGAACGTCTCCCCTCGCTCCAGACGTTGCTTCAGCTCGTCGACACGTCCGGCAACGACCAGTATTCGCAGAGCCGAATTCTTCTCAGGAAAGTGCGTTTGCTCGACACCGGCCTGTCTCAGCAGTTCCACGCAATCCACGCTGTTGGTGGCTGCTGCCAGATCCCGCAGCGTGCCCCGGTCGGGATGGTCGTGCTCGTAACTCGTGGGTACATAGCCCTCGGCAATCAACCGGCGCAGTTCATTGACATCGTCCAGCCGCACGGCGACTTCTGCCCGCAGCTCCGGCCGCTCCGCTGCTGCAGCCTGAAACCGCTCGTCCACGACTCGCCGTAACTCGGCATTGTCCGACCGTCGAGCCAGCTCGATCAAAGAACAGTTTCTGCCGCAGTCGTCGCTGAATGGAGGCGTGCCGTAGTCATCGGTGGGTCGATAAACGACGCCCGGTCCGGAAAGCCGATCACTGCTGAAGGCCGACTCGAAGTCGCACTCCGCCCCGGCGGCGAGCAGGTGCTCGAACATGGCGAGATCATCGTTCTCAACCGCCCCGACGATGGGAGTCTTGCCATAGCCGTTGGTAAACGAAATCAACGCTCCGTGCGCGAGCAGCAGGTCCACGATCTCCCGACGTCCGCATCGCACCGCGATGTACAGCGGCGTCTGACTGAATTGATTCCGACTGATCAGCGCGGCCGCAGGCGTCGGTCCGCCCACGCGAGCCCCACGCTGCAGGAGCGCTTCCACAATCCGGGGGTTGCCGGCTTTGATCGCTCGAAACAGCGGAGCCCGCGCGTCGGAACGACGGGAATAGTGCGGCCCGCTCCAGTCAGCGTCAGCTCCCCGTCCGAGCAGCCGTAACGCTTCGGCCTCATCATTGGCGTCGATCGCCGCCGCCAGCGGCCCGGCCAGCCGATCCCGCTCCAGCGGCAGGACGTAACCAGGAAACTCGGCCCTCAGGATGTCCACGTCTTCCGGCAGAGCTTCACGAACCTCACGCACCGCTTTGCGAGCAGCTCGCCCCGACGATCGTCGATCCGACACCGATCCCGTTGAACCATGCCAGCCAATCGAAGCCGCAACGAAACTCAGACACAGAGCCACAATTGGAACAACCCACCCGGCGTTCCGTCGCGGGTCCCCCGTGCGATGTGGATTCCGGTCCTGGTCCTGCATGTCATCCTCTGAGTTCTCGCACAAACAATGTTTCCAACCAGGTACACGATTCGCTTGCCGCCGGTCCATGTGCCGCTGGAGTCTCGCCTTCACGCCGTCCCCACGGAAGGACCAGGACAGTCATTGTAACTCGCGCGTTCGCGGAGAGTGAACGCGCCGTGTCGATGGGAGGACCTTCAACGGTTCGGGGTGTGGTGCGCTGGTCGAACGCAGCGATGCCGTTCGAAGACGACAAGACCCGGTGCCGTATCGACTCAGGACATCGCGGCAGTGAGGCCCTGCCCGGACGCTCAACTCGTACCCGGAATCTCAACTCGCCCGCTCTGGGGCCAGGGCTTGAGATTCTGCTGCGAGGAGAACGCAGGCGGACGATCAAACAACAGTTTGCCCCGGGCTCAGGCCGGCTTGCCGGTGACGTTGCTCAGCTTCTTCACTCCACGCGTCTCGGCGAGGCGATTGATCGAAACGCGTCTG
>JAQBWV010000273.1 GCA_027624335.1 Planctomycetota bacterium | reverse complement strand
TTTTCTCGTCGCGACCGGTTGCCGGGACTCGGAAGCCGCCGTCGAGTCATCTTTTGGCTATGACCTGCGTGAACCCGACTTCTGGAACCGCAGCCTGGACATCATCGAACTGCGCGTCCAGCAATTCCTGGAACTCGCCAGGTGATACTCAGCTCATCCCGTCGGTGACTCAAGTCTGCCACGTGTACGGCGTTCTCGAAGCAGTTGGCCAGGGTCGCAGCTGCCGCATGCGTGCCCCAGTCGGCTTATCCCAGACCCGCGAGATAACTGGTCAGCCAGATGATGAATCCGACCATCATCCATGCCAGGCCAAAGCCGATCATTCCGATTCGACTGGGCGTCGGGATTTCCAGGTCAGGATGAGGAATCAGTTTTCCTTCTTCCGTCGGCAGGTGACCTTCTGGAAGTGTGCAGGGCGTCAGAATGATTTCTCCCGATCGTACGGGAGTGCGAATCAGTTTGTAGAAACGATCCAGCTTCTCGACCGAAGTGCGTCGACTGAGCAGGCTCACTCCAATTCCTGTGACAGCGCCGGCTGAAAGGTACATCAGGATTTGCCACGGCACACTCGTCTTGACTGACAGAACTGCGCCTGTGGCATCGAGCTTTGCAACCATGATGCTCGGCGAAATCTCGTGGAGCCAATTGCGGAACAGGCCGGGCAGATAATCAATGTTCCGCTGCAGAAAAGCGGAATCACCGATGCTGGCGACGAGTTCGAACGGAGTGTGTGCCTGGGTCAAATACCAGGCCGCCGCAGTCGCGAGTGTCGAAGCCCACACGCCCGCAGGTGTGTAACCCCGCCAGGTGATTCCCAGCCAGAAGGCCAGTCCCATGAAGGCGGGGATTGCCTGGATGTATGTCGTCAGCACCTGGATCACATTGTCAAACTGCGTGAGCATTACCAGTGCACAACCCACGATTCCAAGGCTCGCCAGCCGTCCGGCCATGAGGTAATGCTCGGGCGATCGGCCTGGCTGAATGAAGCGTCGATAGACGTTTTCGGTAAACAGTCCGGAACCGACAACCATTTGAGCGTCGCAGGTACTCATCACTGCGGCGAGCAGCGACGCCATCAACAGGCCAACCAGTCCATGCTGTATTGTCGGCAGAATGTCGTGAGCGGCGAGTCCGAAAACCTGATTGGCGAATGCCTTCATCTGTTCCGGATCGGCCTGCAGTTCCGCCAGGCGTTCCGCGCTGAGATAGCTCGTGCCCGGACTCATGTAAATAATGATGCAGGCGAGTCCGGTAAACGTCCAGGCGATCGTGCAGAACCGCTTGATGAAGTTGCCGAATGTGAATCCGAAGCGTCCTTCGAATTCCGTCTTGCCCGCTCCGCAGACGCCCATGATGTGGGGCTGAACCACGATGCCGATCAATCCACCAATCGACAGCATCACGACATAGAACAGGGTGATCGGCTCCGCGCCGGTTCGTTGCAGGAAATCTTCGGTCAGAGTCATGCTCAGAATCTCTTCGCCTGATCGACCGGGTAATCCCTGTGCGAGCGCTGTGAATCCGCTTTCCGTTCCTGCGACGGTGGCCGCGACATTGAGTGCAAATGGCAGCAGCAGAAATGAGAAGACGATCGTCAGAACGCCTTGCAGAAAGTCAGTGACGATTGCCGCGTTAAGTCCCCCGGCAAGGCCGTACGTCACGAACAGCACGGTCATTCCGGCGATCGCGTAGCTGGAAGGGAAAAACGGTTTACCGGTGGCCGGATCGACACCGCCAGCCAGGCCCTCGATCATTTCACCAGCTCCGTACAGGCCGCCCGCGATAAACACGATCGACATGACGATGCCAACGACTGAATACAGCGTTGCCGTAGAACTGTTGTATCGAGCTTCAAAAAAATCGCTTGTCGTGAGTGCTCTCATGCGGCGAAAGACCGGCGCGACGATCCAGTAAAAGGGCGTCGCCCACAGCCATAGAAACTGGTACCAGATTCCCGCCAGTCCATAGCGGAATGATCCGGCGGCCACGCTGACTGCCTGTTCGCTGCTCGTGCCCGAACCGAACGCGAAGAACATCATGAAAACCTTGCCGAACCGGCGACCGCCCATGAAGAAGTCGGACATGTCCTTCACCTTCTTCATGGACCAGATGCCGATGCCCAGGATCACGAGGAAATAGATGGCCAGAACGACCCAATCGAGCCAATGCAACCCGAGAAAATTATTCACTTGGAGATCTGCGAAGAGCAGCATGGCGAGTCTCATCATCAGTAGACGTGACCGGGCGGGAGAAGCAAACAGAACACGAAGCGTAAGCAAGCGTTGATCCGTTATAAAGCGACTGGACCACGGTGCGTCGCGGATACTGCACTCGTGGATTTCGGTTTCTTCCCCAGGGCGGTCTCCCACGAGTCGGTTGACACCGTTGACGGCGGGAACCGGCCCTGCACCTGGGAACCATTTCTCCCAGATCAGCCATCATTCGTGAGTGCACTCTGTCGCAGATACTGCGAGTTGAACTCGGTTGCTCTGGACGCTTCGAAGGCTGTCTGTGGTGCCGGGTTGTCCGTCCCACTACCAGGTGCTTCGAACTGTGGGCACGTCGGCAGCGACGTTCGTCGATGGTGGGCAATCCCCACTCCACCACTCAAGCGGGCGCGACTGGTGTGCTACAGTGACGGCAGCCAGGAGCAGTAATACATGGCTCGCGGAACAGTCGATTCCATCGCCTTCTGCCAGAAGGCTTCCGGGTCGCGAGCGGCGACGTTGCCCAGAAAAATATCCAGCACCGTCGGGGTGAATGTGTACTTGACGACTCGGACGTTGCTCAGGCCGAGGTCTTCCTGCAGCTTGTCGACGACCTCATCGTCAAACGCGATTCCGTCGATCAGGCCGTTTTCCAACGCCTGGTTGGCAGTGAATACCTGGCCGGTTGCCAGCTTCGTGCGAACGGTTTCCTCGTCGAGACCCTTGCGACCTTCCGCAACGATCTTTACGAAGCGATCGAACGAATCGTCCATGATCTCGCCCCACAGATTTCGATCATCTTCTGAGAGCGGCTTGAACATGTTGAGTGAATCTTTAAACGGTCCGGTCGTTAACGAGTCTGACTTCACTCCGAATTTCTCAGCGAGTCCCGACATGTCATAACGTGGGATGATCACGCCGATTGAACCCGTCCAGGTTGTCGGTTCAGCGAAGATTTTCCCGTTTTCGCCCGCTCCCATCGCGATGTAGACGCCGCCCGAAGCCGCGATTCTCTTCATCGCCACGTAGACCGGTTTCTTAGCACTGAGTTGTTTGAGTCGGTGGTAGATCTGGTGGCTGTCCGCGACGAGTCCGCCCGGGCTGTCGACGACCAGCACAACGCCTTTGACGTTGTCGTCATCGCGAGCGTCTTCGACCATTTTGATAATCCGCTCCGTGAAGGGCGGCATAATGGTTCCATTGGCTTCGATGATCACGATCCGGTCAGACGCTGCTTCATCACCGGAAACAAACTTCTCCTGCGTGCCAGTGTCGAAATCTGCTTTCGACGAGAGCAAAGCGAAGTTCACAAATACCGATAACAGCAGAAATGAAAACAGCAGACGCGTGAACCACGCTCTGAAGAATCCGCCACCCTGCGGCGGTACGTTCACCACAATCTGCGGTTGATTTGTGCTGCTGGTCGTTCCGTCGGTGCTCATGTTTGAGTCTTTGCTTTTCGATGGTCGAGCATTCAGGCACGACGAAGTAGGGCGGGCACCACGGCCAGTTAAGCATGCGCAGGTAGAGGGCGATCCCCATCCTGCGATTCATTCATGGCGTTAGTTTGAACTCGTCATCAGGCCATGCCGCGGTTTTTCAATTCGGCCATGACTGACTGTACGATTTTTCCTATTTCCTGGGAGTCGAGGCCGCCATCACTGAGCACGTCGCCCGCTCGGCAGCCTCCCACAGGTTCGTCGGTAAAGCCCTGCCCCGCCAGCATGCATTGAATACTTCGACTCAGAAGTTCCAGATCTGTTCGCTGTTCGCTCGACTGCGGCTGACGTCCGATCCCCATGTTGAAGCCGCGAAGTTCAACGGCTGCACGGAATCCGTTGGGGAACTCCGCCTGGTAAAGCATCGTGTCGAACAGCTGCACGAGGTCGTACTGAATCTGCCGAGCACTTTCGATCTGACCGGAAACCGTCAGGTCGTAGAGTTTACGAGTCAGCTCAGGAACGACTCCTGAACTGGCGTTCGTTCCGCCGTCGCAGCCGATCAGGATCATCGGCATCAGAGCCGCGTCCCAGCCGGTTAGAAAGGAGAACTCTGGACGGTTCGGTCGTACGGCCTGAATCATGCGAATCATGTGCGGAATTTCGCCGGACGAATCCTTGATCGCGACGATCTTTTCGCACTCTTCTGAAAGCCTCCGCACGGTCGGCAGGTCAATTGGCGACGCGAACATCGGAATGTTGTACAGCGTCACGTCGACCGGCGTGTTTCGACCGATTTCGCGAAAATACGCGTAAACCGAATCCGGACTCAGCTTGTAATAGAACGGTGCGACGATCGCGACGGCCCGCACGCCGAGTTCGTGGTAATACTCACAGGCCTTGATGGTTTCCTTAACATTTGCCTCGGCGGCACCCGCCAGCACCGGTACGCGCCCGCGATTCTGGTCGCAGACGATCTCGATGATGCGGCGCCGCTCCTCCACAGTGAAGCGAGTGAACTCGCCGGTCGACCCGTTCGGGTAAAGACCATGCACGCCTCGGTCGATGAGCCAGTCGACGTAGCGTCGCAGTTCGGGTTCATTGATTTCGCCGCGAGCGTCCAGCGGGACGAGATTCGGCGTGAAAATACCTTGAAGGCGTTCTTGAGGCATGGTTGCAGATCACAAAATGGAAGGTGGAAATTCGCTCGTCGGAGATTCGCCAAAGTGTCGCTGCCGTCGGCAGATTTGGAAAAATCAACAGATTGCACCGATTAGGTAGGCTACTCCGTGAGCATACCATGTGCCGATCGAGCGTCCATTGAGCAAACACCGATCGACTCGAAGTGACAGGTCGGGCAAACCGTTCGTACCGGCTACGCGGTTTCAGGGCGGCAGGTCAGGCTCCGTCTGGCGAAACGAATTTTGGGGACGGGCATTCACCGAAAATCGACTTTCAACGATTCACACCGCTGCCTCTGCCAAACTTCGTCAGGCATAGCCTGACCTACCCGCAGACACGGTTGGTTGACTGTCTTCGGGCGGTTTTCGTACCATCCGGCTTCGCTAATTCCCCGTACACGAGCGGTGAACGCGCAGGAATGCCGTAACTACTCCAGCGACGCTGGTTTACGACAATTTCTGAGTCATTTGATCGTCGAGTGTGATGCAGGCTGCTGGCCCGGTTGACTCGATGAGAGACTCTCACCCCGCAGATACTTCGAGTTCATCATGGCAGTTCCCAAGAGAAAAATCTCCAAATCACGTTCCCGTAGCCGCAGGGCTCAGTGGAATTTGAAGACTCCGCAGCTGGGTAAGTGCCAGAATTGCGGCAGTCGGATCCCGACTCATGTGGTGTGTGCGCAATGTGGCCACTACATGGGACGTCCGCTTGTCGACGTCGGGAATTAACTTCCCATGCGGATCGCTCTGGACGCGATGGGGGGAGACCACGGCCCCACTCCGAACGTACAGGGAGCCATCGCCGCTCTGCAGGAACTCTCCGACCTTGAGGTCGTTCTTGTTGGCGATGTTCCTGTGGTGGAGAAGCAGCTTTCTGAGGCAGGATTTTCCGATAGTCGTTTGACGTTGGAACAGTCCGAAGGCTTCGTAGAGATGCACGAAAAGCCAACGGAAGCTCTGCGAAAAAAGCCGAATTCATCCATCGCCGTGTGCTGGAAGCTGATGGCCGCGCGGAGTGTCGATGCATTGGTCAGTGCCGGCCACACTGGAGCCGTCGTCGCATCAGGACTTCGCACTCGCCTGTTTCTGAAAGGTGTGAAGCGACCGGGCATTGCGGTCACGCTGCCGACTCTCAAAGGGCGGTCACTTCTGCTTGACGTCGGAGCGAACCCTGCTGCTCGCCCTGAGCATCTTTATCAGTACGGCGTCATGGGCTTGATTTACGCGGAGAAGATTCTGGGGATCGCGAATCCTCGCGTCGGTCTGATGAATATCGGCAGCGAAGAAGGCAAGGGCAACGAGCTCTACAAAGAGACTCACAATCTGCTCTCGCGCAGTCGCCTGCGGGACCGCTATGTTGGCAATGTCGAAGGCCGTGGCCTCTACCAGGGCCAGGCAGACGTCCTGATCTGCGAAGGTTTTGTTGGCAATGTCGTCCTGAAGGTCAGCGAAGGTATGGCAGACTTTCTGTTCAAGGCGATAACGCCACAAATCGTTGAGTGCCTTGATACGGAACGTGAACTCGCCGTGAATGCTTTTCGCGATGTCGGGCGACAATATCAATACAGCGAGCAGGGTGGAGCTCCGCTGCTGGGAATCGATGGAGCGTGCGTCATCTGTCACGGATCAAGCGATGCTCGCGCGATCCAGAACGCTATCAAGTCTTCTGCGAAGCTCATCAATCGCGATATCAACGGGCAGTTCACATCAGAACTGTCTGAGGAGATGGTCGCTGACGCCGGCTGATCACTTCAACTGGTTCAAGAGCTGACTCTGAAATCGTCTCCCCACGGAAGGTGATGACGATTCGTCGAATTCTTCTCTTCTGGCACACGGAACGCCCGAATGCCGACGTCACACCGGAGCGTCCTGCACCGGATCACTGGAGCAAATTATGACTACCGCATTCATGTTTCCCGGCCAGGGTGCTCAGCATGCCGGCATGGCAAAGTCGATTGTCGAAAAGCATCCTGCTGCGAAAGAACTCTTCGAGCGAGCGAATGAAATTCTCGGGCTGGACCTTGCAAAACTGTGTTTCGAAGGCCCGCAGGACGAACTCGATAAAACTGACATCAGCCAGCCGGCGCTGTTCGTCTGCAGCCTGGCGGCACTGGAGATGCTGAAAGCCGAACAACCGGATGTCGTTGCGCAGTGTTCCATGGCCGCGGGCTTAAGCCTCGGTGAGTATACCGCTCTGACTTTCGCGGGAGCGATCTCGTTCGAAGACGGACTGAAGCTCGTTCGCAAACGCGGACAGGCGATGCAGGCCGCCGCGGACGCCGCGCCGTCCGGCATGGTCAGCGCACTGCTACTCAGCGACGAACAGGTGGATGACGTCGTGGCGAAAGCCTCTGACGCCGGCGGAATCTGGGTGGCCAACCGCCTTTGTCCTGGTAACACCGTTCTGTCAGGCGACACTGCTGCCTGCGGACGAGCGGCGATCCTGATTGAAGAAGCCGGCGGACGTCCGATTCCGCTTTCTGTGGCCGGAGCATTCCACACCGAATTCATGCGACCGGCAGTCGAGCAGCTCGCCGAGGCTCTTGAAACTGTCGAGATCGTCACTCCTCGAATTCCGGTCATCTCAAACGTTGACGCCGAACCGCACAGTGACCCGGCAGAGATTCGTTCGATCCTCGTCAAGCAGGTTCTCAGCCCGGTGCTCTGGGAAAAGTGTGTCCGTCGAATGCTGGACGACGGAGCCGACCACTTCTACGAGATCGGTCCCGGCAAAGTTCTGAAGGGACTGATGAAACGCATCGCCCGCAAAATTCCGTGCGATGTTATTAACGACTCGCCATGAGGCAGTGACCACCCTGTGGCGTGTTCTTGAAATTTTGTCTGTTCGAAGTCAACTCCAGACGTGAACCGCAACGGTAGTGTTCTGGTCCAATCGCAGGTGAGAGGCTGTTCCTGGTATGAATTGCTCGACCTGCCCATTTCTCTGTTCTGAAGACTAAAGGTGACGACCGTGTTTGAGACAGTTGCCGTAATCGGCGCAACAGGCGCTGTGGGACGCATCATTCTTGAGTTGCTCGAAAAGCGGGATTTCCCCGCGAAACAGTTCAGGCTGCTCGCGTCGGCTCGCACTGCCGGCACAAAGGTCACGCTCAAAGGCAAGGAGATCACCGTCGAGGAACTTACAGCCGCGTCCTTCGCTGGCGTCGATCTGGTGATTGCCAGCACGCCCGACGAAACCGCGGCTGAATTCCTTCCGCACGCGATCCAGGCCGGCTGCAAGGTTATTGACGAGTCAGGCTACTGGCGCATGAATCCCGAAGTCGCGCTCGTTGTGCCGGAGATCAATCCCGAAGCCGCACTGAACGCGAAAGGAATTATCGCCAGCCCGAATTGCTCGACGACGCAGATGGTTGTCGCTCTGAAGCCGCTGCACGACGCAGCCAGAGTGAAGCGAGTCATCGTCTCTACCTACCAGGCGACCAGCGGAGCCGGACTGCAGGGAAACCGGGATCTGGAAGCAGGGACCCGAGCGTACCTGGCAAATGAAAACTACGACTACCAGGTCTTTGCGTATCCGATTGCCTTTAACGCGATCCCTCAAATCGGCGGACACAAAGAGAACGGCTACACCAGCGAAGAAATGAAAATGGTGTACGAGACTCGCAAAATT
>JAQBWV010000272.1 GCA_027624335.1 Planctomycetota bacterium | reverse complement strand
GCGGCTCAGGAAGCCGTAATGCCGAATCTTCTGCAGACGTCGCGGCAGCACGTGCTGCAGGAACCGTCGCAGGAACTCGAACACCGGCAGCGTCATCTGACGTTCGCGCTGCTCGCCACTTCTGCGATACCGGAACGTCACCTGGCCGTTGTGCAGCGAGACGATGCGGTCGTTGGTGATCGCCGTGCGGAAGACATACCGGCTCAGGTACTTCAGCGTTTCCGACTGGACAACTCACGCATCCATCGCCACCAGCGAAGCCAGCACTTTCCGAGTGCCGTTGAACGTTCTGCGACCGTGCATCACCACTCGGTTGTCGACCAGCGCGACGTCGCCAGCTTGCCAGGGGATGTCGAACGTCAGCTCTTCCGCAATTCGAGCGACCTCGTGCATCGTCTGAGAATTCAGTGGGCTGCCATCGCCGAAGGTGATGGCTTTGGTCGGGTCGTTGCGGCTGTCTTTCCAGCCGTGGAATGCCGCGATCAACTGATTGAAAAATGTCTTGCGACCGGGTTCGACTACCAGCACGGCCGGCAGCACAGGTGTCGTGCTGCGAAGGCATCCATTCGGCAGCCACTCCCACGAGTAGCCCAGTCCCTGCAGCCGTTCTTCTGCCGCCTGGCAAGTCTCCGCTCGAAACGTGCTTTGCCAGCTGCGGCCCATGCCTGATGTCGGATCGTTCTCGGCGGGCATGACATTTGTGTAGAGCAAACCTTTCGTCTCACAATCAGCGATGAATTCGGGAAACTCGAGTTTCAATCGCTCAAACAGAATGTCTGAACGGCACAGCGGAGTCGCGCCTCCCCTCTCGGCAGGCTGTTCACAGAAGAAGAACAACCGACTCGGGTAGATCGGCGTTTGCGCCATTTCGTGATGCAGGCAGATCGTGACGTGCGGCGGCGCCTCGTTGGCTGTGAAAACACGTTCCGTCCGATTCACCCGGACCGCGTTGGAGAGCGATTCCTGATATGGGAAATTCGGATAATCAAATGATGTTACGAACCGGTCGAAGTCTCGATCAGTCGCCAGCGGAAAACCCCGAAACAGGATCGCTCCATATTCGCGTGACTTGAGGTCCAGGTCGGAACGCGATTCCCGAATCCATTGGTGAACAGAGTTCTGCTCCACGTTGCCAGGGCAACATTCCAGAACGAGTGGGAACGGTTTTTCATCGTGCCTCTGCTGCCCGTCCACTGCTGCTGACGCCACTTCGATCGGACGACCGCTCATAGCTAATCCTGTTTCGCAATTCGGTAAACGTGCGACTCCGAACGCAGAATCAGAGAGTTTCCTGCGACGACGGGAGAGGCCGTGAAACCTTTCTCGAACACCGTCTCGTGAACCAGTTCAAACTCATCGTCAGCTTTCACGACGGCGACTTTTCCGTCCTGCGAACAACAATACAGATAGCCATCCGCATACAGGGGTGACGACCAGTAGGCACCGGAAACTCGGTTCGCCCAGATAACGTCACCAGTCAGTGCATTCAGACATGAGCAGACACCGCCGTCTTCCATCATGAAATACTTCTGGCCGACCAGGACCTGTGACGGCCTTTTTGGAATCATCCGTCCGGATCGCCATCTGATATGCGAGTTGGTGACGTCACCGTTCCCTTTCGGATCAACGGCGATCAACGAATCGGCGCCGCTTCCGGCGCTGATATAAACCAGGCCGTTTCCAAACATTGGTCGCGATCCAGCGTTCATGCCACCATGGATTACTTTCCAGACTGGTTCGCCTGTATCAAGGGCGTACGCGATTGTCGCCATCGCGAACGGACTGACCAGCACCTCTCGACCACCGCCAGCGTCAACGACCATTGGTGTGGAGTACGCTTTCTTTCGGTCGCCATTGTCAGTTCCGTAGTCAACGTCACGATCGCGTTTCCAGACCAGCTTTCCGGTGTTCTTATTGAGCGCGGCGATGAACTGTTTGTCGTACCCGTCGAACGTGAGATAAATCAGGTCGCCATGTACGACAGGGGAAGAACCCGGTCCACGCCAGTGATGGCACTCAAGTTCGTGATTCTCCCAGATCTTCGTCCCGGTCGTGGTGTCAATGCACGCCGTTCCGTACGTGCCGAAGTGGACGTAAATGCGTCCCTCTTCAATCCAGGGGGTCGGTGAGGCATAGCTGTTGGTCGGGTGTGTGTACTGTGGTTCCGAGACTTCAGTCACCGTTATGTCGTAAATCACTTTGCCCGTTTCGAGATCCAGGCACACTGCGGACAAGCGGATCGGCGTCTCCAGAGGCTTCGCGCCTTTGGAAAACGAATCCTGATTGGTCGCGCCTTCCGGGTTCGTAATCTCGGGAGCGTTCGTCATCCAGATCTGGTTTCCCCAGACAACGGGAGACGACCAGGCGCGGCCTTTCACTTCGGTCTTCCACACGATTTCCGGAGAACCTTCCGCAAACTTAAGCGGAAGGCCTTTCGCCTGAGTTGTTCCGTCCGCATGCGGACCGCGAAACTGATTCCAGTATCCTTCCTCGGCGCGAGCATCGTTCACGAAAACTGACAGTGTCAGCACAACACCAGCGAGCAATGTTGTTCGCATGGGAATGTCCTCCTTCAATGGTAGGTGAGCAATTCGAACGCGAACTCCCGTGCATGGTTGCCGAAAGCCGCAGGATGATAAGGAATGCAGACCGAGGCAGTATCCGTCGGCCGGACTTCGGATTCGCGACTCAGAAGTTGGCGAGTCTACAGCCACAGCCGTCAATCTAGTGTTGTGACCGAGCCGTCGCAAAGCACCGGAGTGATTGACTGTTTCAGTGCGAGTGTCGCTCTCTACGTCGCAACGCTTATGGCACAGGGGCTGCAACTCCAGGGCCAGTCTGCAATCGAGGTTTCGATTCAAGCGAGCCCTCAATAGAGTTCGCATCGACGGTCGCGGTCAGCGCGAGTCGGAATGTTTCTGTCAGCTTGCCAGGACTCACGCAGCAGGATCGGCTCTCTTGTGGACAAACCACTCTTTGAAATTCTCGCCTACGTGCCCACCGAGCTGGGTCCGCTGTGTTTGCGGCGGCGGGAACTGCTCTGCGAGCCCGGAACGATCATCACAGAAGTCACGCTCAATCACGAATTTCTGATGAGCAGCTACCTGACTGCCTCTGAAAGAGCACTGTCTGAAGTCGCGATTCAGATGCATTCCGGGACCGGTCTCGACGTTCTCGTCGGCGGCCTGGGGCTGGGTTACACCGCTCACGCGGCACTGAAATCGGATCAGGTTGCCAGATGCGAAGTCATCGAGTTTCTTCCGCAGGTAATCGATTGGCTGAAGCAGGGACTCGTCCCGCTGTCAGATGAGCTGATGGCAGAAAGTCGGCTGGAGGTGACTCGCGGAGACGTCTATCAGCATCTCCTGAATCCGCCGAGCCGGAAGCATGATCTTATCCTGATCGATGTGGACCATTCTCCGGACGAGAATCTCGGCACGGCAAACGGCCAGTTTTACACTGCCGCCGGAATGCAGCGTGCGAAACTCCATCTGGCAGAGAACGGAGTCCTCGGTGTGTGGTCGTACGCCGAGAGTTCGCCATTCGCCGACGCCCTGCGCGAAGTGTTTTGTGAAGTCCGACTTGAACCGGTGACCGTATTCAACAACCTGGTCAACGAAGAGCAGACTGACTGGCTGTTCTTCGCTCGAGACTGATTCGTGCCGGAACGGCTCGTCCGGAGGATTCAGGGCTGCTGCGACAACTCGATGGCGGATGATGACTATTCCGACAGGCCCACCCGGAGCACTTCAGGCTGGTCCGAACTTGCCATGGCAGCCTGCAGTTCGAATCCCGTTTCTGTCTTTCGGTATCCGATCTTGCCGTGGGCACTCGCTTCTGCAGACTTGAGAATCGCAGGTCCATGATGCTGAACCTGTATCGCCAGCTGAATTAAGTGGCGCTGGATCTGAATCCTTGCGACGCGATCGGAGAATCTGGAAACCGACGGCAGAAATGACACCGACAACATTCGATTTAAGTCTTCGCGGACAGACAGTTTCTTCGCCTTGCTCAGGTCAGCTTCGAATTCTTCCCAGAGAGCCGGTTGTTTGGAGTAATCCAGCGATGCGATTTCAACAATCCTTTTGTAATCGACTCTCATTCGCCGCAGCATGGCGTAGACGTCGGCCACAGTCAGCGTCTGAATCATTTCGTACCGTCGCAGCGCTTCAGATTGAGTCGGGTCGGGCTTTCCCGTATCAGCCGCTCCAAGCCGCTTGTTAACTGCTGCCAGCAGCACTGACCCAGCTGCCGGATCCTGCAGCTTTGCGACTTCGGCGTCGATCAGCCGTTCCAACCACCCGCCAAACGCGCGTTCTTCCTGCTCTACTCCCTCGACAAGTGAAGCGGTCTCTGGAAGTTGTTTAATTGACCTGGTCAGCTGCTCCAGCTGTTCGCCACTAAGTCGCCACAGATTGGCAGCCAGGACGTTAATCGCGGTCTTCTCCATCGCCCCGTCGACGAGAATCGAGATCAGCGACGGACTGCTGCCACAGTCACGAGCGAGTTTCAGTACGGCCACGATGTCTGCGTTTGCCGAGTCGTTCTCACCGGATGCATATCGCAACTTTGCCCTCAGGAGTGCGGCCCGGCCTAACTTCCGAGCCTTTTCCAGATGCGGCAGTGTCAGTTCTGGGCCTTGCTCGAAATCAAGCTGCCAGTCACACGCTGGGATATCGTGAGCGCGATGCAGCACGGCCAGTGATTTCTCGAACATGGTGACAATCAGCAGAAGTTGATTGTCAACGGGCTCGTAAGCCGACTTTGCAGCCGCATCAAAGTTCTTCTGAGCGATTCCGTCCAGTGGCGGCATTGCTGCAAAGGCTTGCCAGTAGATGACCGCAGCATTTGGTTTTGTCGATTCACTGGACTTTGCGACCGCAGAGACGCTTCCGCCAGACAGGAGACCAGTCAGAGCGCCGAAAGAAACCAGCAGGCAGAATCGTGCCATGACGATAGTTCCTCAATCAGAAATGCGAGATTAAATAGTGTAGGCGTAGATGTTCGGCAGTTTTGTAATGGCAACGCGTTGAAGGCGGCACGCGACTCGGTGAGATACTTGAACAGCCCTGCGACCTCCGGAGATTGTGTCTTATCGTGAGCAGAGATCCTCTATCCGCTTCGAATTGTTTATCAAAAATCCAACGACTGCTGTTTTGGACATTTCGACAACAACTCGATTCTTCAAGAGTGAGAACAGAGAGCCGTCAGTTAGAAAGGAGCTGAGGTGAAATCAAATAATGCGACGACCTCAACGCAGTTGTTTCGGGAGTTCGCTGCAAACGGCCTTTCCGTCGGAGTTTCGACCGTAGACGTGTCCGTTGATCAGGACCGGAGCGGTCCAGCAGCGGCCTGCGAGAAATCGAGACCGAGACACTTCAACGAATTCTTCAGGCGACGCCTTCGCCAGAATGAGGTCGCCCTGGTCACTCAGAATCAGAAGATGTCCGTTGGCGACGATCAGCGAACCACAGCCAGGGCCAGCGTGCATCCACTTCACCTCGCCAGTTTCAAAGTCCATGCAGGTCAGACGGACCACTCGCCCGAGATTTGAATTGCCGTCGAAGCCGTACAGGTGCCCCTCAAACAGGATGCAGTTATTGAAGTGGTTCCTCATCTGCCGATGAGCGTATTTCTGTTGCAGGCCATCGGCGGTCAGTCGAAACAGCACGCTGCCGACGTTGTAGCCCGTCGAAATGAAGATGCGATCCTTGAAGATAATGGGAGTCGTCGAATTCGTTCCGAAAGGAGATGGCCACTCCGACAAGGCGACTTCGGATCCGTCGTTCGAACGACTGATCCTCAGGCCGTCGCAGTCGAGAGAAGCCAGCAAAGTCTGACCTTCGTACGTGAACGCTCGCACGGAACCGTAACCGGCGCGATGCTTTGCTGACTGCCAGAGCTTCTCGCCGGTCTTCCAGTCGTACGAAACCACTCGACCACATTCGAGCAGTAGCTGATTGCCCAGGATGTACGGCGAGGCATTGAATCCCCATTCGTGCATCCCAACCTGCAGGTCCTGCTGCAGGTTGACCTCCCAGACGATGTCGCCGGTCTTACGTCGGAAACCGATCAGTCGGCCGTCGACGCTCAGCGTAAAGACCATGTCAGCATGCACGGTCGGCGTCGAACCGGGTCCGCCGTCGTAAAGATTCGGATTCAGCTCGGCGGGATAACTGTGCGTCCAGACTTCGTCGCCAGTTTCGGCGTCCAGACACCACACGGTTTCTTTCCCATCTCGATGGCCCATCGAATAAGCCAGCCCGTCGACCACGCTGAAGGAACTGAACCCGATCCCGATTTCCTTCTTCCATCGCACCGGCAGCCCGTCGGTCGGCCACTCAGTCGACCAGCCCGTCTCTGTCGAGATTCCGTCATGGTTGGGGCCCATCCAGTTGGACCAGACGAGTTTTGGCGAAACACCTTCAACGCCATCCGGTCTCGATGCGGCATCCTGGGCCGATACCTCTGACGAGGTGACGCCAACCAGTGCGACTGCGAATAAAAGTCGGCTCAGACAACACTTTTTCAGGAGCGATGCTGGAGTCACCACGCTTGTCGTCACAGTCATCGGGGAAAACGTTTGCATGGAAGATTTGCCTCTGATGTGAAAACCGTAATGATGACCGGACTTGTTATTTTATGCCACGACGGCGACAGTCGCCCGACTTGTCTTCTCGGAGTTGTTGTCATGAATTCAGCGCAGCGCAGCGTTATCTTTGCAGGAGTGGTTCTCTATTTCGGTATGTCGGTCCGCGCTGACGACTGGCCGATGTGGCGCTGTAACGCTCAACGGACGGCGGCATCCAGCGAGCAACTGCCTGCTGACTTGCAGCTCCTGTGGAGTCGTGACTACGGAGTCCGGCAGCAGGCATGGGACGATCCGCTTAACAACGACCTGATGACTTACGATCGGATTTTCGAACCGATCGTGATGGACGGTCGGATGTTCATCGGCTTCAACGATCAGGACAAGCTGACGGCGCTGGATGCTCAGACCGGAGCAGAGCTGTGGACATTCTTTACCGAGGGCCCCATCCGCGTTCCACCTGCCGCCTGGAACGGACGCGTTTATTTCTGCAGCGACGACGGATTTCTGTACTGCGTCGACGCCGCGGATGGCAGCTTGAACTGGAAGGTGCGAGGAGGACCTGGACCCCAGCACGCGATTGGGAACCAGCGACTTGTCTCAGCATGGCTGGCTCGCGGCGGACCGGTTGTACGCGACGGGACCGTGTACTTCGCAGCCAGTATCTGGCCTTTCATGGGAACCTTTATCTACGCGCTGGACGCGGAAACCGGAGCCGTTCACTGGATCAATGACAGCACCGGCTCACAGTACATCAAGCAGCCTCACAGCGCTCCGTCGTTCGCCGGCGTCGCTCCGCAAGGGGCGCTGGTCGCCACTGAAGATTTGCTGCTCGTGCCGGGCGGGCGTTCAGTGCCTGCGGCGTTTGATCGCCATAGCGGCAAGCTACGCTACTTCGAAATCAATGCCGCCGGCAAAGGCACCGGCGGATCATTCGTCGCCGCCGATGAGGGACACTACTACGTTCATACCCGGCAGAAGGGTACTCGCGCATTCGCTCTGAAGAATGGCGTGAAAACCGCGTTCACTCCGAACGAACCGGTTCTTGCTGACGGACTCGTGTTCGCAGCGACCGGTGAAAACGACAAAGGCATCGTCCAGGCCTACGGGATTGATCAAAAACCGCTCTGGCAGATCGCTGTGGACGGCAGTGGAGACCTGATCCGAGCGGGGGACCACCTGTACGCCGCCGGTCTGGAAGTAATCTCGGCGATCCGGCTGCCGACAAAGGCGCAGAGCGGTGCCGCTCGTGTTGACTGGTCCATTCCGGTTGATGGAGCAGTGCAACGATTGCTCGCTGCCGATGGGAAACTGTTTGCGGTAACACTTGATGGCCGAATCCTGTGCTTTGGCTCTTTCCCTGGTTCAGGCAACGCCGTCGCGATGAAACACACGATTCGAACGGCAACGCCGACCTCGGCGTCGCCGGAATCCTCGCGGATCGTTGCGGACCTCTTGTCGGTGTCCGCTGCGGAAGGTTACGCGTTCTGGTTCGGGGCGGCGGGTGATGAGCTGGTCAACGCTATGGCTGGACAGTCTCCGTTCGTCCAACTGGCGATCGTTGATCACGACAAAGCAGCGGTTGACGAGCTACGGCAACGACTTGACGCGGCGAGTCTTTACGGACGCGTGACGGCACATCATTCGGACGCTGGTTCATTCATGTCGCCGAAGAACGTGGCACACATGGTGTTCGTCGGTCGAGAACTGGCGGCTGCAGCGAGCGAAGACGTCATCACCGATCTGTACAACGCGGTGCGGCCTTACGGCGGAGCGATGTATCTGCTTGCGAGCGGCAACCGTTCGCAGCTGGCCACCATGATCAAGGCAATGACTCTCGAACAGGCTGACGTCACGCTGAAGGACCACGGCGTT
>JAQBWV010000271.1 GCA_027624335.1 Planctomycetota bacterium | reverse complement strand
GTCTTTCTGCTGTTGCCTATATTGCCACGCCGCTGAAACCAGTCACCGGACGGGCAGTCACACTCATCGATAACAGTCCCGCCACAAGAAACACAGACGCTCAACATCAAGTCAAGCTTAACAATGATCGCTGAGAGAGTCGCCGCCCTGAAATGTTGAGAGTTCACGCGGAGTTAACAACGGACACATTCGATCCTGGCTTTTGCGACATAAGTTCCCGCTCAATCGAGATCACCACCCGCTCGATTTCGAACGAATGACAGACTGCGACTGCAATGTCCACCAGATACGACAGAGAAAGGAGGTGCGTCTATCTAAGCGTCAAAGCTTACTCACTCAAAAGTACGCTCACTTCGCTGATGAGACATCACTTCTAAACCTTCTACCCAGAACGTCTGATTGATAACCCCAACTTTTCAAGGACCCACAGAAATGAAAAAGTTTACAGCAAAACGTGAAGCCCGCCATGGCTTCACCCTGATCGAGTTGCTTGTCGTGATCGCGATTATCGCGATTCTGGCAGCTCTCCTGCTTCCAGCAGTGCAGGCTGCTCGTGAGGCCGCCCGCCGTACTCAGTGCAAGAACAATCTGAAACAGATTGGCCTGTCACTGAATATTCACGCCGACAAGGATTCGGCGGGGCGTTACTGCTCTGGTGCATTTGACCTCAACCGAGACGGCTCACCAGACCGTTACGGCTGGGTCGCCGATATGATTGCGATGAATGCCGGGCGTCCTAACGATATGCGTTGCCCGACGAATGAACTTCGCGGCACGGAAAAATTGAACGACTTCATCGGCCTGGTTGCGACATCCGGCAGTGGTAACATGCCGACTGAACGGGGAGGTAGTTACGGTAAGTGGTTCTCCCAGATTTGGGCACCGGGTACTTTGATCAGCTCTCCGCCACTTCTCACAGGGGCGGCTCGTGTGGCCGTCATCGCTGACATGGTCAAGAACGGCTACAACACGAATTATGCAGCGAGCTGGTTCCTGGTTCGTGGCCAGCCGAAAGTTCTTCCGTCTACCGATGTCGCAGCTGGTGCGTACATTGATGCGAGCTCTGGATTCAAAGAATTCCAGGACACTCTCGGCCCGTTGACTGTCCGACAGATCGAAGGCTCAGAGATCCCATCGAACAACATTCCAATGTTTGGCGATGCAGCCCCTGGCGACTCCGATGAGGCTTTCCTTTCTGACACTCTGATCGGTACTGACCTGGTTGCCGGTTCACGATTGGCTGAAGCATTCAACGACGGCCCGGCTTACTGGGATTCCGTAAATGACGCTGTGAAGCTGGTTACGGGCAGCCGAACAACTCTCGGTCCCGGAGCTCTGACAACCGGACTTCCCGTGGACTCGGTTCTCATCAACACCGAAGGCGGTGGGGTATGGCCCGACAGCGGCACTGTTGAAACTGCTGTGGCTTCCGTTGCCCGTGCTAAGGCAGCATCTGGCCTCACCAACGCTGGCAGCATGGTCCTGCAGGATACACGTGACTGGTTTGCGGTTCATTCAGGCCAGTTGAATCTGCTCATGGCTGATGGCAGCGTCAAAAGCGTTGTCGACATCAACGGAGACGGTTTCCTGAATCCTGGTTTCCCAGTCAAAACAGGAGCAGTGAACACTACAACTGCAGCTCTGGCTGAAGGAGTTGGCTACACCGACAGCACTGTCGAAATGGCCGCTTTTGAAGTCTTCAACGGCATTCTTTTGAAGTCGGGATCTGCAAACAAGGGTGCTTTCGAAGACTAGTCGAATTGCTGTTGATGGCGAATAGCGAACATCTTTGAGAAAACATCGTTGTTGTGATTCAGTCCGGACCATCCTTTCAGGGTGGTCCGGATTTCTCCATTTAGCTACCGAATTTTCGCGTGTGTAATCAGGCTTCCAGGTCAACTGATCCTACGCACGCACCTGCCCCGCCGCCGCTCCGAGTTTGAGTAACGCAACGGCTTCTTGATTCACACAACAGCTTCACGAATCGTTAACGCTTCGAAACTAACCTGTCTCCGCGTCACCCGAGAGCGTCTTCGATTCAGGTCACGCGCTCTAACGAAGACTGGTCAAGGAGATTCGTGCTCATGTCCACTGATCGAAGTTGCCAGAAATGTGGTGCTTCCATAAAACCAGCCATGCTCAAGTGCATGGAGTGCGGCACCCGTGTAAACCTCAGGCCGGATTCGACGCCTGTCGCTGCGGTAGCATCCGCAGCCAGCATCACCCCAGCGAGCGGCTCGTTGCATAACTCGCGGTTCTCAGCGACCTCGGCATCGTCCGCGCCTCGTGAAAGCCGTCGTGACGATAAACCACGAACGGCAACATCGTCGAATTCCGCATCATTGAATTCCGAGGTCTTCAGACTAGACACCGCCGCTGACGACACCGCAGCGGGCAGGTCGACCACAACAGCAGGCAGGCCTCTGCCTTTGAAGAAACCAGGAGGATCGTCGAAACCGGTGGATGCTGTTTGCAGAGGCGCTGAAAATCAACAGGCAACATGTCCTTCATGCAGAGCCGCGATGAAGCCAGCCATGCTGAAATGCATGGAGTGTGGCACACGGATCAACGGAAAGCCTGGCCAGGAAACCTCACAGGCTTCTCAGTCGGTCAATCCAGGTAGCCTGGTGGGCAATCAGACCGTTCGAACGACGGCCACATTGGAGCGTCCGCACGTTGGGGTGAAAGGTCCGGCATTGGCCGGCAGTGTCGCTAATGGACGGCCTGTTGCGATTCACAACGAAGTCGTTCGATTGGATCAGTCGACTATCGGCAGTGACACGCCACCGCAGCCTGGAAGTCGCGATAACAAGGACGCAGTTCCAGGCAATGACCCACGAACCGACGTTGATAATTCGAAGCGTGACGCGAGCGATGCTTCTCGTAGTTGTGAGTGTCCTTGCGGTGCCAGATTTCGATTCCCTCCACACATGGCCGGAATGCGGCGAAGATGTCGTAAGTGCCGCAAGCCTCTTCTGCTGCCACGCGGCGACGATTCCCAGACTCACGTTGCCACGGGGACGGTGGCCGTTCTTGCGAATGATGTTTTGCGAACTGCCGTCGCTGCGGCCGTGGCCCGGATTGCTGCGGCCGCCCCCGTCGATTGTGGCGGACTGAGAATGACTCTTTCGAGCAAGTTGTTTAAGGAGTACTCATCGAAACTTGTAATTGGTGATACGACAAGCCAGTCGGATGCCGAGAGACGACGATTAGCCGTGTTCAAGATTGGCCAGTCTCACGACCGCCGGGGTCTGGAACTGATTGAGCCACTCCGAAGCGACTCCTTGAAAATGGTCCGGCAAGCCGTGGCAACAGCAGTCGGCGAGCTTGGAGATCCCCGCGGCGTCTGTCTCGCTCTGGAAATGCTGTGCGACATGGACGCGGACGTGATCCGACAGTCGATCACCTCGCTGAAGAAACTGACCAATGTTTGTTCGATCCGCCCGCTGATGTTTCTGGGATTGAGCGAGCCGTTGTTGCGTATTCAGGCGATGGAAGCGGTGGTCAGTTTTGGAAGTGCGGGGATTCCGGAACTCCTGGAACTTATTAACGAGAAAAATTCGTTGACGTTTAGGGACTCGGTGATCGCGTTGGGGAGAATTGGCGATCAGCAGGCCGTGCCGGCACTGCTGATGGCATTGAGCCATGCCGACGCTGGGTTGCGACCGAAGATTGTTGAGGCCCTGGGGCGACTTGGTGATCGTTCGGCGCTTCAAACAATCATCGGTCTGCTTTCTGATCCTGATGAAAAGGTCCAGTTGAGTGCAGTGCGGGCCGTGCAGAAGATTCCCGATATGCGTGCGGTGAAACCAATCATCGACATCCTGCACCGCACTCAAAACGCCGAACTGAGACTGCAGTCGGTAGTTGCCTTGGCAACTTCCGGAAACCAGAAAGCGGTCGCGATCCTTTCAGCGTTGTTGCCGGGGGCCGATGTTGCGCTGCAGAAAGCGATTGCTGAAGCACTCACTCATTTCAGTTCGCCCGAGGCTTCCGAAACGCTGGCGAGACTACTTCATGCAGAAGACCTGGCAGTGGTCGTGAAGGCCCTTACCGGACTCCGCAAGACTGCTATGCCGTCCACGATTCCGATTCTGATGCAGTTATGTGACCACTTCAACGCGAATGTCCGCCGTCATGCACTGGAAGCACTCGCTGAAAACGATGACGAGGCGATTTGTGGCATCCTCGAAAAGAAACTGCTCAACGATCTGTCGGCTGAGGTCCGCGTCGCTTCGGCTCGATGCCTGGGAAGACTCGGCGACAGAAAGGCGATCGTCGCACTGGAACGATCGCTGAAAGACGAATCTGCCGTTCGAAGTGCGGCTGCAGTCTCACTGGGGAGTCTCGGCGACGAATCTGCGATCCCTGCACTGCTGGCGTTGCTCAAAGATCCTGCACCAGAGGTGCGATACCACTCCGTTTCGGGACTTGGAAAACTGAAAGCAGACAAGGCGGTGCGGTCCATTCGGGAAATGCTCGAAGATTCGAACGAGATGGTGCGTCACGGAGCCGAGAAGGCACTTCAGGATCTGGGCGTCAAGCGAGTCTCGCTTTCTTTACCCCGGCGATTTGCATCTCACGCAGGCCGCCTGATACCCGATAGATTCGCAGGTGTACTACCCGGAGGTGCGACCCTCGCCGGACTGGCAGGAATCTTTGCGGTCACCACCGTCGTGTGGCTGGCATCGTCCAGCTTGACAGCGGGTACGGACAACGCCTTGGCCATTGCAAGAGCCAGACCCGTGACGCAGGTTTGCTGGATCCCTGATAGTTTCGATGTGATCCTGTTGAGGGCTGGTGGATCGGCAGACATCTGGGACGCGGAAACCGGCGAATTCAAGAGCAAGGTCGATGCACCTGAACTGAGATCGGTTGGATATCCCGAGACACTTATGTCGAGGCAGGATGCTTCCCTGGATTCGTGGACGCCCGACGGGAAGTTAGCCAGCAATCGAACAATAAAACTTCCACCGTCAGAGCAGTTCAACTTATCCGGGAACGGTGCACTTGCTGTGTATCTCGATAAAGCAGGACGCGTTGCCCGATGGGATACGTCAAAGGGGATTGATATTGGATATATCGCGTTGAAAGCCTCTCCACTTCCTGTCTTGAATGCTGACGGAAGCATTGTCGCCGGATCGGGCGTTGAAAGTGACATCGTGATTCTGGACCTCACCACCGGAAAGCAAATCGGAACTGCTGGTCAGGCCGGTAGCATCAGGCCGTCCGTCGACGGAATTTTCAAGCAGATGCTGTTCAGCTCGGAAGGTAACTCACTCGCTGTGCTGAGAAGCAACTGCGTTGTGCTGATCAACGTCACGACGCAGGAGCTGGATGTACGGAAATTCGACGAGATGATGTCTGCGTCAATCGTGCAGTTCCCAAGTTTGTCTTCACTTTATGCCGCCAGTGGAAGTTCCATAAAAACACTTGACCTAACGACGGGGAAAGTCCGCAGCTACTCTGTGACTCATCAAGAGATCGAGATCAACAGCTTCTCTATTTCTTCCGACACAACACTTGCCGTGGCTTCAGCCGACAACAAGAAATACGGCTGGGTGCTGAATTTGAATGACGGGAAGTCGACTGAACTCAGCCCTTCCGCCTGGCCTGCCGAATAGTCAACTGCCAAAGAAAACACGGCAGCACATGCAAGCGAAGAATTTCTTCGCCGCAGATGTACTGCCGCCTTTCATTGATCACGCAACAACGAATTGCAGCGGTGATTAGACGTCGACCGCTTTCGGGCAGACAAATCCTTCACGGTATTCGCGGCTGCACAGAGCGGTTGCTTCTCGCGATTCCGGGAAGATTTCTTTCTCCGGATCGAACTTCAGCAGCGGACCGATCGACATCGGATACTTCTTAAGATCGTGGCCGTTGTCCTTCAGATGCTGGACCGTTCGATCGAACGTCTTGCCGTTATCGTCGAGACTTCGAATACCAAGAATGGCCTCGCGAGCTTCGGCGACGGCGACTTTGTTGTTTTCGCCAAGGTAATACGAAATGTTGCCCAGGTGGCTCATGCCTGCGGACAGGTGACCTTCGCGAACGTCGGCGTTGAGGTCCGACACCTCGCGACTCTTCACCGCATCAATGAAGTTACCGAAGTGGTCGCCACCACCGTTAAACTCTTTGATCAGCTTAAAGTTTTTGTCGTACGCGACGCAGTTCGAGTACGTCTTCTGAACGAGGTATCCCTCGCTGCCGTAAAACACGACGCCTATCTTGTTACCACCGGATGAGCCGAATAATCGATTCAGTTCTTCATCCGCTGAATTCTTCATTTCCAGCCCGCGAGTCTCGAACACGATCGACTTGTCACCGTAATCGTAAACGGTGACTTCCGTGTTTGCGGTGTCGCCCGCATCGACGTAATTCAGATCCTTGCGTTCGGCCTGATAGCCAAGTCGCCCCCCGTAGCTCATGATCGTCACGGGGTGAGAATCAATACCCAGTCCCCAGCGAGCGATGTCGGTCTGATGCGGACCCTGGTTGCCGAGGTCTCCGTTTCCGTACATGCGCTGCCAGTGCCAGTCGTAGTGGAACTTTCCACGAGTCAACTTCGGATCTGTGTACTGAGCCGGTCCGCTCCAGAGATCAAAGTCGACCTCCGACGGGATCGTGTAATTGCCGAGGGCTCCAATCGACGCGCGACGCTTGTAGCACAAGCCACGTGCGAATTTGACGTCGCCGATACCGCCGCTATTCAGGAATTCGAAGGCTTCGTACAGCGCCTTGCTCGATCGGCTTTGCGTTCCAACCTGGCAGATGCGTTCGTACTTGCGAGCGGCTGCGATCAGAGCTGAGCCTTCAGCAATGTTGTGACAGACGGGCTTTTCGATGTAGGCGTCCTTACCGGCCTGCATCGCCCACACACCACACAGCGCGTGCCAGTGATTCGGAGTTGCCGTGCTGATGGCATCGACTGCTTTGTCGGCGAACGCTTCCCGCATGTCGCGATAGACCGTTGGGCGAGTGCCCTGCTTTTCCTCGACATATTTTGCGCGAGAGGCAGCCTGCTTTTCGTCAACTTCGACCAGAGCAGTGATGTGAGTCCGCGGATCGCTCAACCAGCCACCGATATGGCTGCCACCTCGACCACCACAACCGACAACGGCCATACCAATCTTCTCGTTAGCTCCCTGAGCCCTCAGGATCCCAGGGGCAAAGGATAACGCTCCTGCGGCGGTAAAAGACTGGCCAACAAAACTACGACGTGTGATTTTGCTCATGAGATGGTTTCCTTATTTGGCGATAGTCAACGTGGCGAATGCCTGGTCTGCGTGTTGCACCAGGCGGCAGGCTCGCCCGAGGTGGGAATCTACAGTGAAGGTGTATGCGTTAAGCTGCTTCCGATTCAACTCTACCGGCCAGGTCACGCGGCGAAATCGCGGTCTGTCCACGCCAGACCAGACAAAAGGTTGAGGAACGCTAATCTTCGCTAATGGGCACTGACCGGGGCCGTTTGCTCATCGTCGAGGATTCGCGGCGATTCGAGTTCTTACGTCCTGGCTGGTGATTTTCAGACTTCACGCGGCATACCGATGACTTTGACGGGAAGATTGCGTTGTCCATGGAAGAACATTTTCAACGGCTCGCCGGCTGGATTGAACTGGAATCGGCGGCCGAAATTGAACGTCTCAACGAACGACGTCAGAACCAGAAGGGGCCGGATGCTGAGAAATCCGGAGAGACTCTGCTGGATCTCGTCATCACCGATGAAGACGCAGGGCTCGGCGGGCGATACCTGCTGACACTTGTTAAAAGAAATCGGACGTTGCAACTGCCATGGAATCGACTGCGTGTCGGGTCGCCAATCGTCGTGACTCCCAACGACAATTCGGCAGGCGATGCCTGTCAGGGAGTAATCACATCGATCAGTCGAAGTTCGATTCAGATCGCCGTCAACGAATGGCCGGAGGCGGATCGGCTCCGAATGGATCTGTCGCCGGACGAGATCACCAGAAAACGAATGCTGAACGCTCTGAAACGGGCGAGGGACGCACGTGGTCGTACGAAAGAACTTCGCGACATCCTGCTCGGCGAGCGTGACCTGTCGTTCAAGGATGAGCAGGAGTGCAACTTCTCTGCGGAGCTGAACGAGTCACAGCAGGCAGCGATTCGGTTCGCGCTGTCCGCGTCTGATCTGGCGATCATTCACGGTCCGCCGGGAACCGGAAAGACGACGACGATCGTCGAACTGATCTGCCAGGCGATCGCCAGAGGCCAGAAAGTTCTGGCCTGCGCACCCAGCAACACGGCTGTTGATAACCTGCTGGAAAAACTCGTCGCGGCCAGGCAGAAGAGTGTCCGACTCGGGCATCCGGCGCGAGTCAGCAGGCGACTGCACGATCACACTCTCGACGCTCAGGTCGCTCGTCATGAACTGACGGGACTGATTCGAGAAATGCGGCGGGAAGCGGAAGGGCTGTTTCGACAGGCGGGAAAATTCACTCGTGCCAAACCCGGCCACGGTGCGAAACG
>JAQBWV010000020.1 GCA_027624335.1 Planctomycetota bacterium | reverse complement strand
GCAAGCAGTTCATTGCCGTCAGGCAACGACACGATATCCGAAAGCTCCTGCCCGATCTGTTTCTCCGAGACGGTCCACTGCACAGTATCAATCAGACTTAGCGTTCCGCTGCGACGATTGGCAACACACAGCACTCGTCCGTCCTGGAGCATTGCTGCTGCCGCAGGCCGACGGTGCTGCACTCGCAAAGCGGGTGCAGCACCAAAGACCTGCACCACCATCGCTGGCAGGAACATTACGATTGCGAGAATTCGTTTCATGCTTCGTCGCCTGGAACTTAACATCAGGCCATGGGAGTCGCGGGGTCCGCAAAACGGAACGCACCCTTAGTACGTGTCGTTCGACGAAAAGTCGTACCCCACCGCACACAGTAGCACGACTGACGCGGTCAAATGAGCACTGGCCGGAAATCAGGATTGTCACAGAACTCTGGAGGCATGCCAAAACTATCTCCGACAAAGTCGTCGATCCATCCGCGAGTCTGCTCTGACAGTACTCCGTTCAACTCCTCGATCGCCACTCCGGAAATCATCAGCGGAAACATATGGTCCACTCGCATCTGGTTGCCCCGGCACCACGCGGCGATCTGTTTCTCTCGGCAATCTTCTGCCCGATTTCCGGAAAACAAACATCGATCCATCATCGCCGACGCGTCGTCCTTGCCGGTTTCAGCCCAGGCGGAAAGTCGCTGCATCCTGCTGGCGATGTCCAGGTGCGACAGCATGTAGTCGGTAACTGACTGCCTTGACTCGGCGGAAAGTTCGGACTGCGACTTGAGCACGCATGACTCGCACATGGCATACTCAATGATCGGCTCATCCAGCACGAACACTCGCTCAATCATATATGGCAGGCCTGAGTGCAGAAGTTCGACTTCACACTTCAGGCATTTCTCGAACGGTCCGTCATTTTCCAGTGAGTGAAACTCGCGAGGAATCTGGACGAATTTCGGTTCTGGTGGCAGATGAAATTCCACTGACGCTGCTTTCCGGTTGATCGTCCGACGGTTTGATTCGTTATTCACTCAAAATGAGAACGGATATCGACGAGTGCCTGAATCGAATAAGTACTCCGTGCCAGAACGTTCGGTCGTGTTACTCGCTTTTTCGGTCTGATACCACGCCCTGTCGAGTTGATACTCCTGTGGCACTATTTCGCTCCAAACGACTGTGGAGATGCCAGACTTTCTAACCGAATCACCAGACCAGAGGAAACGGATGCGTTTCACACTTCCTGTTGTCACCGCGTAATGCGTGCTTGTCCAGTTTCGATCAGCCGTCGCGAAGAATCCGCTCACTTGACGACCTGGCGGACATCAAGTTGCTGCGACCGCCGACGTCTTGGTGGGAACTTACGCCGAACAGGCAGGACGCAAAACAGTTTCCAGCTGGCATGTCGAATTACGACCCAGCGATGTCTGATCGCGCCTCAACACTTTCTTCCATCACTCGCAAAGTTGCCATTACGACGCGGCAGGAGGAGGCCCGGAAGCGATGACGCGCAGCCGATCGAGTTTGGCGAGCGAATCAGGGTCATCGATCAGTGCAGGGTTCATTCGGCGAGGTGCCCAACGCTCGCTGGCGGGGCGATTTCCGTTGTCGACAGCCTTCGTGTAAAGCTTAATGATGAACAGAACGGCGATCAGTATTCCGCCGAGGACGCACAGCTTCGCAAGACCGCTGGCGGATGCAGCCTGATCTCCGGTCGCGACTTTGCCGACGAATCCAATGCCGACAAGAATCACCCCTCGCGTAATCCGATTCGTGTTGCCGATCGGGACGACACAGATCAGAACCGCAATGACAGCGTAGTACATGAGCTGACGATTCATCTGCTGGGTCACTCGCCTGGTGATCTCTGCTTTCAGCTCCGCGCCGCTCATCGAATAGTAGTCTTCCGGGGACAGCTCTTCGTACTCGACAGGATCCAGCAGAAACAGCGAACACACAGTCGCTGCAAGCAGCATGAAGACCAGCAATGTCGGACCAATCAGCGATCTGGGATCCATAATTCAACCTCCTGGTCCTGGGGACTTTCCGCCCAGACCAACGACCGAAAGCATCCTGCGGGAAACGAGTGTCGTCATTCACCTTGCAGGAACAGCTTTCCTGGTTTGTTTCACAGTGCTAAAGACGACCCCGGAAGCCAGTCGCTGCCGTGCAGACCAGCCATCGAACAGGATTATGACCGCTGCAGCTCGTTTAACTTCGAGAAGCGGGCTCGTGAGTCGCGAGTTCCTCGCTTTCTCGCGACGTCGATCGCCGCTTCGTGTCAGATGCGTAGAACATGCAGGTCGTGCGGGATGCTCTGCCTCGAATTCGCAGAAATGTTGTATTACCGAAACACGCCGCGCACCACAGGCAACATGTGGCACAGCGCAAACAAACAGCCCGGCTCCCTGATGGATCCGGGCTGCTGAGTAGCGGTCAATAATGTCCTGCGAACGCTGGCGGCGTGTGTCAGTCAGCCTTACGGATTACGGCAAAGCGGGTCGCGTTTCCGGACTTGATCAACAGAAACAATCCTTTCTGCGGATCCGCTTTGGCGAGCACCTGATTGAAGTCATCAACGTTGTCGACCGGCTGATTGCTGACCTTGAGAATTACGTCTCCGACAGAGAGGACTCGCGACGCCGCTCCATCCCCGTCGACCGAACTGACAACAACACCAGATTCGTCTTCGATTCCAAGTTGCTCGGCGATTTCCGGTGTCAGGTTTCGAACTTTGAATCCGTAGCTGTCGACAGCGAGCACTGCCTCGTCGCTTTCCTTTTCAGGCACGGCAGGCTCCGGCTTCAACACGTTGGCCATCGTGTAATCATTGGGCATCTCCTTGAGAATGATGGGCAGCTTCTGTCGTTTTCCATTGCGGAGAATCTCAATCGAGTAAGTCTTGTCAACGTTCAGTCGCTCGACGATTCCCTGCAGACTGCGCGGACCACTCACCGGTTTGCCGTCGAGAGAAAGCACCACATCGCCGGGTTCCAGTTTCGCGGTTTTGCCAGGTGAATCAGGCATGATCTGCGTCACGATCGCCCCTTCGCCGACGCGCAACTCAAGATGCTCGGCCAGATCGTTCGTGACCGGTTGAATTGTGATTCCGATGAAGGCTCGGCGAACTTCATCATGCTCGATCAACTGCTGAACGACCCACCATGCCATGCGACCCGGTACGGCGAATCCGATTCCGTCAAATCCGCCACTGCGTGACGAGATCGCTGTATTGACGCCGATCACGTCACCTTGCAGATTCAGTAGCGGTCCTCCGCTGTTTCCGGGATTGATCGCGGCATCGGTCTGCAGAAAATCCTCGCGTTCAGCAATGCCAGGACCGCGTCCTTTGGCCGAGATGATTCCCGACGTAACGGTCAGCTCATGCCCGAAGGGATTACCAACCGCGACAACCCAATCACCGACAAAGACGCCATCGCTGTCACCAAAGCGAAGTGACTGCAACGGCTCGCCGACTTCGATTCGCAGGATCGCCAGATCCGTTCGCGGGTCTGTCTGGACATTGGTGCCTTTGAATTCCCGTCCATCGTGCAGGCGAACAACGATTTCGTCAGCATCGGCCACGACGTGGTTATTCGTCACGATGATTCCGGACGCATCCACGATGAATCCCGATCCCATGCCGGTACGCTCAGGTGCCTGGCGTTGCCTTGGCATTTGTCGGAAGAACTCCCGAAATCTCGGATCCGCCTCAAAGAAACGTTCCAGTGGGTCGGCTCCATCTTCAACACGTGCCTGCCGAACTTTCTGACGAGTCTCGATCGTCACGACGCAGGGCAGTGTCTTCTGCGCGACGCCGCGAAACACTGTCGACAACTCGTGGGCATCGGTGGCGGAAACTGGAACCGGTAGAGTCGGTCGTTGTGCGACCGTCACGGCAGCAGCCACCAGGCAGAATCCTCCAACAATCGCAACCATCCAACGTGTTTGACTTCGCAATGTTCTCATGAAAGTTCTCCATATTTCCTGTGAATATCTGACCAACCTCAAAGAAGCGGCCGCTGTACTTGTGCGTGACGACCATGCCTGAGTCATCTGCCGACCTGTCGCGCACCTTCGCGCGTCGCCGGTCCTGGCTCGGTTCTGAAGGTCTGCTACTTCCTGATGAGGCAGTAGAGCCGCCATCTGGCAACTCATGTTCGCTGTCTATCAGGTGTGGATCGCTTCTCGACTCGTCACAAAAATAGCAACGGAAGCCGACATTCGGAAGATGGCGCTCCGCTCCATACTCGTGAAACGATCTCCCGTACGTTCGCCGCTGAGAAATCGTTGAACCTGCGTCGCGCAAAAATTCAATTCGTTCTCGCCGGGACACCTCGCGAGGAATCCATTGACCGGCTCGCTATGAAGTTTCGCAGAGACACGTCGAACAGCTTTTCCGATACAAAATCAACGTAATGCTGAAACTTTGAATCGGGATCTCGACGAGGCTGTCCGCCCGACAGTCCAACGAGGCGTCCGTGATCAGGCGATCCGGAAGCCCTACTTACGAACAAATCACACCCTCGCGGCAGAAACCGGCGAAGGGAAATACCTCAAGTTTCGGCGTTCATCCCGTTAGCGGGCTATTGTTTGTTCTGGCGGCCCGGAGATTCTGGCCCGTCTTAACAACCGTTCGAAGCAGCGATTCCCGAGCAGGACAGTCAGCTCATGACGCACCTTGCGGCCGAAAGCCCACCGGAAGTCCCGGAAGCAGCGGCCTCACGTACCACCAGTCCCGATCGCCACATGCCAGTGGTTTCCGGTATCGGTATACCAGCAGGTCTGGGGCTGCGCACGGGAAACGGTTCTGTCATTGGAGATGCAGACAGCGAACATCTGGAAGCGCTGCTCAGTCGGGTCGGGCAGCTGGTTCCAGAAAGACCATCGGACTTCGTCCCGCAAGAACCACGGTCAATCGCCGCCACAGGATTAACCAGCGAGGAAGTGGAAAAGCTCGTGCTCAAGTTATTGAACGCGAGAGGTTCAGCTTCTGGCCGAAAACTGGCAACGCACCTGTGCCTTCCCTTCGCGATCGTGGAAGACGTCATCCGGCAGTTACGAGCCGAAATGCTCTTGTCGCTTAAAGGTTCAGCTGAAGCCGGTGACTATGAGTACATCCTGACGGACTCGGGTCGCGTGCGAGCCGCCGAGTACGGACGCGACTGCAGCTACTTCGGAGCCGCGCCGGTCTGCCTGGCTGACTACCTGAACGCAATGGCCGCTCAGAGTATTGCCGGCCAGGAAGTGACCGACTCAGACCTCAAGCGGGCCTTCGCAGACCTGATCATCAATCCTGCGATGCTCGACCGCCTTGGCCCCGCCATTAACTCGGGTCGAGGCATGTTCCTCTTTGGCGAGCCGGGCAACGGGAAAACAAGCATCGCCGAACGAATTACGGCCTGCTTCAGTTCGACAATCTGGATTCCCCGAGCACTCGGAATCGACGGCGAAGTGATTCGCGTGTTTGATCCGGGAATCCACAGGACGATTGATCAACCAGTCTCTGACAGCCTGATCGATCTTTCCGGAATCGACCGTCGCTGGGTTCAGATCGAACGTCCCACCGTCGTTGTCGGCGGGGAACTTACCATGAGTGACCTGGAAGTCAGCCAGAATTCGGCAACGCGAATCTGTGAAGCTCCTGTCCAACTGAAAAGCAACTGCGGAACGCTGGTTATCGATGACTTCGGTCGTCAGCGGATGCCTGTTGCCGAATTGCTCAATCGCTGGATCGTACCGCTCGAAAAGCGATACGACTTTCTCAGTCTGCCAAGTGGAAAAAAAATCCAGGTCCCGTTCGATCAGCTCATTGTATTCTCGACGAACCTGGAGCCTCACGACCTGGTCGATGGTGCATTCCTCCGACGCATTCCCTACAAGATTCAGGTCCCGGATCCGACGGCAGATGAATTCCGTGCAATCTTCGAACGTCTATCTCCTGCCATGGGATTTGAGTACGACGCTGCAGCCGTGCAGTATCTGATCGACAAGCATTTCCTGGCATGCCACCGCGGGTTTCGGTCATGCCATCCCAGAGATTTGATCCTGCAGGTACGTAACTACTGCACCTATCACCGCCTGCCCCGTAAGATGACTCCTTCGTCTTTTGACTTCGCGACGGAGAACTACTTTTCGGTCCTCTGACTCCGCTCCAATTCTGGTCACTCACGACCGGATTCCCTGACACAAGAGACTTCCGTGGAACTCCGGCCTCTTCGCTTTCTTCGAAACCTCGGGCGGATGCGACAGATCGTCAGCGTCCTGCTCAACCACGGATTCGGAGACCTTGTGGAACGACTCCACCTGGGTGGCTACGTGCGTTGGAGTCGCCGAGTCCTCTTCAAACGTCGAGGTCGACAGACGCCACTGTCACGGGCACAGCGCATTCGCCTGGCACTGGAAGAGCTGGGGCCAACGTTCATCAAGTTCGGACAGGTCATCAGCACTCGTCCGGACCTTGTTCCCGACGATGTACTTAATGAACTGAAACAGCTGCGTGAGAATGTCCCGCCATTCGCTTCCGATCTCGCCATTCAGCGAGTCGAGTCGTCACTCGACGCACCTGTTTCGCTTGCGTTCCGGGACTTTTCCACGGAACCACTGGCCGCAGGTTCTCTCGCCCAGGTCCACCGAGCCAGGCATCCGGATGGTCAGGCACTCGCTGTCAAGATTCTCCGTCCCGACATCACCGACGAGATCGAACGTGACATTTCATTGATGCATGAGTTCGCGGTGCTCATCGAGCGTTACATTCCAGAAGCACAGGTCTTCGACCCGATCGGGCTCGTTGGCCACTTCGCGAGGACCATCCGACGGGAACTCAACCTGTCTCGTGAAGCCAGAACACTGGAAGAATTTCAGCGACTGTTTCGAAACGACGCCACACTGACCGTGCCAGCGGTTTATCGGGAGCTTTCCAGTGCAACGGTGCTGACGATGGATTTCATCGAAGGCCACAGCATCGACTCGCCTGAGAAGCTGAAAGAACTTGGCATCGACTGCTCAGCTCTGGCAGCCAATGGAGCGAGAATCTTTCTGAAACAGGCGTTCGAACTCGGCATTTTTCACGGTGATCCCCACCCTGGGAACATCCGAGTTCTGGCAGACGGCTCACTCTGCCTGCTCGATTACGGCATGGTCGGACAACTTGACGAGAAGACTCGGGACTCGTTGATCGACCTGCTCGTGGCAATCGTCCGCCGGGACCCGGCGGCAGCGGTGCAGGTTGTTGAAGATATTGGCCAGCCGTTTGCCGAAATTGATCGGCCGCTGCTTCGAGCTGAGATTCGAGACTTTATCGACACCTACTACGGCGTTGAGCTCAGCCGACTGGATATCGGTCGTCTGCTGGGAGACTTCGTCGGCATCCTGATCAGCCACGGAATCCGATGTCCGGGCGACCTGATGCTCCTGATCCGAGCATTGGTCACTCTGGAAGGAGTCGGCCACACGCTGGACCCGAAATTTAATCTGGCCGAAGTGTTGCAACCATTCGTGCAGTCCGCCGTGCGACAGCGTTACAGCCCATCGAGAATTGCGGGAGACATCATCCACGAAGTGAAAGCACTTGCCGTCGCCGCGCATCGAGTTCCAGTTTCGCTCAGTCGAACGCTGGAGAAACTCGCCAACGATGATCTTCGAGTGCATCTCGAACACCGTCATATCGACCGGCTGATTACCGAAGTCGATCGTTCCAGCAACCGTGTGGTGATTGGCCTGATCCTTGCCGCTCTCATCGTGGCGTCGGCACTGGTCCTCAAGGCCGAACTGCATTCCTGGTGGCTCAGTGTCCCGATCTACCTGCTCTCCAGCCTGCTGGGAGTGTGGCTGGTCTACGGAATCTTCCGCAGCGGACGTCTGTAGCAGGCAGCAGCCTGTGAGACATGCAGGTTAGCACCTGATCATCGTCTGGTTCGGCTGCTTCAGGAACGATTGCAGTGCTGTCGGGCGTTACCGGGCGATTCGTTGTCGATAGTACTTCAGGCCAGGCACAAAGAAACTCAACCCCGCAACGACTCCGTAAAGTGAAATACTGAAGTCTGGCAGATTGGTTTGAGGGATCACGGCCATCGTCGCTCCTGTCGCGAAGAGGGCGACCGCTTGAAAGTAGAACCGACCGTTAAGCAGGCTCGCCTTCACGAGAAACACCATTCCGCTGACAAGTCCGATGACCGGTGACAGCGTCAGGACGGGGAGGTTCAGTTGCCATTCCACAAAGTACAGCAACGTGCTGACGATCATGCTGCCTGCCCAGACGTGGACAATCTGCCGTTCAACAAAAGTGACAGGACCTGCTCGTCTTCGCAGGTTGTAGAAAATGACAGCCCAGATCCCCAGGCCGACACACCAGAGACCCATGTACGGCCAGCGCGATGAGGTGCCGCTGGCTGCGTCTCGCCACTGCAGAATGTTCGTAATCAGACACAGAACCAGCACGACGGCACTGTGCAGCATCCAGAGGATGCCCCAGTTCTCCAGCACCGCTGCGTGATGCGTTTCTCGAAAGGCTCGACTGAGGATGTCTGTGAACTGCGATGACCGTGCTGAGATCGGTTCGTGGTTGAGCCATGCATCGAGATCATCGGCCAGCGAATCCGCACCGCGATAGCGGAGGTCCGTTGGTTTCTGCAGACACTTCATCGCAATCATTTCGAGATCAGCGTCCGCTTTCGGATTGAGCACGCGAGGCGGAACGGGGTCCTGTTCAAGAACCATCAGCACGGTGTCGAGCGGGCTGGCCGCTTGAAACGGAGGCCGACCGGTCAGCATGGCATAGAGGATTGCCCCCAGACTGTAGACGTCCGATGCTTCGCCGATCTGCCCTCGCTGGCCAGCGGCCTGTTCTGGCGCCATGTAGCTCGGCGTGCCGATGATCGCTCCGGAGTTCGTCAGCGTCTCGACACTCGTCGTTGCACGATCTCTGGTCCCAGGTTGCCCGGACGGAGGAATCCTTTTGGCGAGACCGAAGTCCGTCACAAAAGGTCGTTCGTCATCGTCGATCAGGATGTTCGATGGTTTAAGGTCTCGGTGAAGTACGCCGTTGCGATGAGCTTCAGCGACTCCTCGACAGACGGGGACCAACAACCGAACTGCTTCACGAGAGGGCAGGGGGCCATCAGCGAGACGCTGCGCCAGCGTGGTTCCTTCGACATACTGCATACTGAAATACGGCTGCCCGAGATGCTCGCCGACATCGTACACCTGCACGATGTTGGGATGATTAAGCCGCGCGGCGGCTTCGGCTTCCGCCTGAAATCGCGCCACGTCTTCGGGCGACGCGAGCGATCCTCGTAGAATCATCTTCAGTGCGACGTGCCGATCAAGACTCGACTGCCGAGCCCGATAGACAACACCCATCCCGCCACGACCGAGTTCCGCGATTGGTTCGTAATCGTCGAACGGTTCAGGCAACGGAACGCTCCCGCGCGACGAAAGCGACCGTCGGTCAGAGGTCTGAGCAGGCTGCCCGGCGTTCTCACTGACGAGTCCTGAGAAGCTGGCAAAGTCCTCCGCCAGAATCATCGTCGCCCAGAGTTCACGCAGTTCTCGCTCAAGGTCAGCGTTCTCCCGCACGACCGCTTCAAGATCGGGCTGCCTGCCATTGAGCGAGTCACTGGCGAGTCGTTCAAGCAACAGTGCAAGTCGTTCATCAGGGTCGCTCATTCACGGTCGTCCTCCGCGCAGATCGCGACATGCTAAAATTCGCCCAGCGTGTGACCGTCGTCGATCGTCAGCAGGTTCTCTAACAGTGACGGAGCGATTGAAAACTGAATGAACCGGTATGTGCCATCCAGCAGGCCAACGTGGCAGCCTCCAGCATTCTTGCAACGTGACTCACACCCGTGATAACTGCTGACTCCCTGGCCGCGAAGCCCGTTAACTTCAAGAGACATCTGGCCAATGTAGAGGTCTCGAGGTTCCATCCAGTGAATTCCTGAATCTGCAACTTCGACAACTGCAATCGTATTTGAAGTGCCATCGGTGACATCGCCCAAGCTAATTGGCCGACCAATACTCCAAACAGTCCGAGGCCCGATCACGGCTAAATAGCTCGCATCAACGAATGGTTCTGAATCGCCGATCGGATCACTTTGGCAATGATGGAATTTTCGAATTGTAGAACCAAGTCGGTTTTCAACTTCGAGGTTGTGCTCGCTGTTCCACGCTTCATCCAACCGAACTTCGTTGTACAGGGCACCACATTCGTCGGAACTGAGATAGGGAAGGATCAGAGTTCGCTAGCTATGCAATCGGACTCCGCTCTCGTTCATCGTGTATGGCGGCGGAAGGGAAGCGTAGACATCATGATAGTTATGCAGTGCGAGCAGGATCTCCTTGGTGCTGTTCTTACAAGCCGACCGCCAGTGAGGTTCGGGGCCGTGGTCCAATGAAGGCAACAGGAATGCAACTGCGAGTACCGGTATGCTCAACCAACAAAGTCCCTGAAGCAGTTTCCAGGGTAATGCGTCGCACCTGTTCGACTTCGGGCCATATTCGGTTGACATTGATCCGCTCTCTTATCGGTGGGCAATCCCAACTACTTGACAAGTGCAGCGTGGTGGCCGGGAATGCCCAGCCGCATTCGGTACAGCCCTCTACCGGCTGTGATGTAGAGAGTCTTCTGTTGATCACCTCGCCCGAACACGCAATTCGTTGGCAGGATCGGCGTCTGGATGTAAGCCAGTTCGTGTCCAAACGGATCAAAGACGACGATACCGAAACGATTCCTGGATCGCACGGCGGCGTAGATGTGGCCTTCTTTGTCGACGGTCATTCCGTCGATGCCGGTTTCTTTTCCGAAGTTGTGGAGAACCGTTTTCGCACCGAGTGATCCGTCATCGTTGACGACGAACGCGTTGAGCGTCATGCGGCCAGGAGTGGCGGGTTCCCTGTCGAGATCGGCTGTCGCGCTGCCATTGTCCGTCTCGGCGACGTAGAGCGTTTTCTGATCGGGAGACAGCATGACTCCGTTTGGCTTGTCGACGGCCTGCGTGGCGATCTGAAGTGTGCCGTCCGGGTCGAGGCGGAACAGGTTGAACCTGTCGAGTTCCAGTTTCTCTGGTCCGACGTACTTTGGATCGCTGAAGTAGATCCGACCTTTGCGATCGATCACCAGGTCGTTCGGCGAATTGAATCGTTTGCCTTCAAACTTCGAAACGATCGGCAAAACGGTTCCATCAGAGAGAAACTCGACGAGTGCGCGATGCCCGCCCAGAGGTGAAGCGCAGCAGCCGATCAACTTTCCGCCGCTGGTAAACATCAGGCCGTTGCCCATTCCGCTGTCGGGACAGTGAACGGTGATCTTCATCGTCTTCGGATCGAACTTCATGACGCGAGCCGGGCCTGAATCGAACGGCTGCGCAAAATCGCTGAAGTAGATGCAATAGTCCGATCCGGCTGCGGCTCCTTCGGTGAAGCCGCCTTCTTCCCACAAGGTTTCGAGTACCGCTCCGACAGGAACGATTCTCGAGTCACCCGAAACCGTCAGGTCTGCGGCCAGACAATTAGACATCGAAGTGGTCAGCAACGTTCCAATTGTCAACGCGGTGAGCAGTTGAGTCATTGTTGGATACCTCATTCGGGATGATGGATAGGTCGGAGTCTCACGCGAAGACGCGAAGGACTGACGCGACACGATAATCGTCTTCGCGTCCTGACGCTCTGTGATAGCTTGATTTCAGGGTGCCGCTGGCTCTGCCAGTGTTATGAAAGTGGTGCACACAATTTTGTTTGCACTGGCAGAGGCAGTGGCACACAACTCGAACTCTTACCCGTAACAGTGCATCAGCATCTTCGCGCCTTCGCGTGAGAATTCAATCTGAATCAGGTTGCGGTATCTGGACTACTCTCAGCTTTCGCTGATTCCTGTGCGAGCCTGTCGGCGACGATCGTGTCGATGAAGAGCTGACTGGCGTGAAACATCAGCATTGGAAAAACCGCAAACGGCACGGACAGTCCGCCAACGACACCCGCTCCGCCGAACACTGCGGGATCCGTTGCCAGGTAAACGCCGATTGGCAGCGTCTTCTGGCTTCCGGCAAACGCAGCGGCGATCCGGTCTCGCCGATCAAACCCGAAGAACCCCCCACCAAACCAGGCGACGCCAAGAGCAACGACGTGCATCACCACGCAACTCATCCAGACAAGAATCACTGCGGTGAGTTGAGTTCCCATATCCGCTTTCTGCAGTTGCACTCCACCTCCGAGCGCACTCAAGAAAACAAGCAACAGAATGCACGACTGAGCGACAACTCCGATGGCCGTCTTCTTCTGCGTTGCAAAGCTTGCCGCTGTCTTTGAAAGTCGCATCGACTGCCCGAAAAGAGTCGGCAGCAGCACGACCAGAACGAGCCGTTTCGTAAGTTCTCCCGCGTCGAGGCTCGCAGATTGCGACGTCCCGTAATTCAGCCAGAACGGTGTCAGCGCAAAGCAGGCAGTATTTGTGACGAGCGTCGTCAGCAACGAAACGGCATCGTTGCCTCTCGCTTTGCGAGTCCACACCGAAGCCGCCGCCAACGTGCAGGGAGTTGAGGCAGCAATCATCAGTCCGATCCGGAAATCCGGAGTCAACTGAAAGCGCATCAGAAAGACGCCCAGAATGGGGAGCAGGCCGAAGTTGACCAGACAGGCCCAAACGACCGGTGCGGGAGCACGGAAGGACGACTTCAACTGCTGGCTGTTCAAACTGAAAGCCATCAACAGCAACACAAACGCGGTCAACGGCTGTGTGGGAACCAGGTGTTTGAACTTCTCCACCGATACCGGGGCGCTTTGCGAACCGATCACCAGACCCGACGTAATCAGCGCCAGAAGAGAGAGCAGGAACCAGCGGCGTTTCGCAAACTCAAGCATGGGCGTGAAACCTGATATGACATCACTTCAACCACGAAAGACACCAGATACACGAGAACTGCCGTTCAATCAGGGACATGACCACTTTCGTGTATCTGGTGTATTTCGTGGTCGGTTACTCTCTTGACTTCTGAAGATGTTGAACCCAGGCGGGGGGAAGATTGGGAAAAACCCAGTCTCGACGGATTCGGTGCTTCGAGCAGTACCTGCCCATCGTCTCATCGATTTGTTTTAGTCGGGCTCGCTCCGACTTCGCGCCGACGCGCGTCCGGAAGGAACGCACGAACTGATATTCGAAGTAGGAGAGTACTCCGCCTGGCAGCAGGTGTTTGAAGTAGTGCTCGAAAATATCGTCAACCAGATCAGCCGGGAAGTTGTTCAGTGGCAGGCCGGAGATCACAAAGTCGTACGGCCCGTCTGACGAAAACTCCTGCAGCGGGGCCACATGCACCTGAGACTGATTCGCCAGGCGTTGCCACACCCGGTCAGTTTTGAATTTTTGTTGCAGGTGAGACGCAAAGGCTTCATTCAACTCCACGAGATCGAAGCGGTCGTTCGCGCGAATGTGCTTAACGATTGTTCCGGTGACCGCTCCGGTGCCGGGGCCGATTTCCAGAACTCGGACAGGCGGTGCCTCGGCAGGTCGTGCTCGCAGGTAACGCGTCATTGATCGAGCGAGGAACCGACTGCTCGGAGCGATCGCACCGGTTGTTTCGAAGCGTTGACGGAACTCGCGAAAGAATGTGGCGTACTCTTTGAGTGATGTCATGAACCAGTTGCGCAATGCGAGAAGGGCAGGGGGATGGCTGGAAAGTGGTCGGTCAGACGCTGGCCGGATCAACCGCAGCGCTCCCTGGCCGCTTCGGCAGCCTGCCGCACGATATCGACTCCGACCAGGTCGCTCCAGGCAGCCATCAGTTCTCGAAACACCGGGCCCGGATGGCCGCTTCCGACGGGGCGATCATTAAACCTGGTGACGGGGAGCAGGCAGTAAGTGGTCGAGGACGTTAATGCCTCGTCGGCTTTCGCCAGATCGTCGAGCGAGATCGATGATTCCTGCCAGTCGAATCCAAGTCCAGTTGCGAGTTCACGCAGAACCTTCTGACTGATGCCGCTCAGGACAAGCTCCGGCAACGCTGTGCGAATCGTTCTGTCGTTGGTGATGAAGAAGTTGCCGGAACTCGTTTCCGTGATCTGGCCATCAGTTGTCGCGAGTAGAGATGACGCTGCCGGAAACCGGCTGCGAGCCTCTTTGTCGGCTCGGAACCAGTGCAGGCGGTTTCGATGCTTGGCCTGTGGCGGGATCGACGTGCTGGGCAAGGGTTCGACAGAGACGGACGCCAGATGCTGACCGGTCGAGTGTTTCCCGGCCCATAATTCGAAAGGCAGTGGAAACGTGTGGACGCACACGGTGCCCTGTGCCGCTGAATCCCGACTTGACGACCCCAGATAGGTCAGATTCTGCCCTGCCGTCACGAAGACGATGATGCCCAGATCATGGCCGACGGGGATCAGCGCAGAGTTATGTGTAACGACTTCAGCGATGCTCGATTCAACCAGTGCGCGATCGACTTTCGTTAAGAACCCGCACAGCTCCAGCGAGCCGAAGAGCCGATCGAGATGGTCACTCAGTCGAAACGGAACATGCCTGAATGTGCGGATCATTTCCGTGACTGAAGCTCCGGCGACGACACCCAGATCCGTCACTGACAGGGTCGCTTGAGAAAACGGGACCAATCGGTCGTTCAGAAATGCGATCGGCTCGCTCATTTGCATTGGCTCAATGGGACAAAAGCAGTCGGGTGACTTCGAAAATGGCCGCCGATATACTCCCGCACCTTGCGTGGGACGACAACTCTAGCTTCAGGACAAGGAACGGGCAGCGATGACACTGACGATTACCCCAGGAACGACAAAGATTGGCTGGATCGGCACCGGAGTCATGGGCTCCAGCATGTGCGGACATCTGATCGGCGCGGGATTCCAGGCAACGGTGTACTCGCGAACCAAATCTAAAGCAGATGGTCTGGTTGCCAAAGGGGCCATCTGGGCAGCGTCGCCGAAAGCCGTGGCTGAGGCGTCAGACGTGATCTTCGGGATCGTGGGCTTTCCATCAGACGTGCGGGAAGTGTTTCTCGGCGATTCCGGAGCTCTGGCTGGATCGAAAGCGGGCAACGTTCTGGTCGACATGACAACCAGCGAGCCGTCACTTGCTGTCGAGATTTATGAAGCGGCCAGAACACGAGGAGTGGACAGCGTTGACGCACCTGTCTCCGGAGGCGACATCGGGGCAAAGAACGCGGCTCTGTCAATCATGATCGGCGGCGATAAAGACGTTGTCGAAGCGCTCCAGCCATGCTGGAGCGCCATGGGAAAGACGATTGTACATCAGGGAGGGGCAGGGGCCGGTCAACATACGAAGATGGTCAATCAGACCTTGATCGCCACGAACATGGTCGGAGTCTGCGAAGCTCTGCTGTATGGATACAAGGCGGGACTCGACCTGCCGACCGTTCTGCAGTCCGTAGGATCGGGAGCGGCCGGAAGCTGGTCGTTGTCGAATCTTGGACCTCGAATCATGGATAACAATTTCGATCCCGGGTTCTTTGTCGAACACTTTATCAAAGACATGAGTATCGCTCTGGCTGAGGCGACAAACATGGGATTGGCACTGCCGGGGCTGGCGCTGGCTCATCAGCTTTACCTGGCTCTGCAGGCGCAGGGGCACGGTCGCGATGGCACGCACGCTCTGGAACTGGCACTGGCGAGCCTGTCCGGCATTGACTGGAAAAACCGCCAGGCACGCCAACTGTAACTCAAGTTCGGTCAATTTGACGCTGAACATCACGCGGCGAATACTTCGTCAGGCTAAGCCTGACCTACCAGAATATGAGGCACTACGATGGCACGACGAGGCGAACAGTTTGCAGGACTCACGGTTGCACTGGTGACTCCTATGAAGAACGGGGTGATCGACGAAGCCGCACTGCGAGGGCTGGTCGATTTCCAGGTCGAAGCCGGTACAGAAAGCGTCAGCCCCGTCGGTACGACTGGCGAGAGTCCGACGCTGACTCATGACGAGCACGAACGAGTCATCAGCATCGTGTGTGAGCAGGCGGCTGGCCGAGTCAATGTCATGGCTGGAACGGGTTCGAACAGTACCGCCGAAGCAATTCGCCTGACAAAATTCGCGAAAAAGGCCGGGGCTGACGCGGCTCTGCTGGTCGCTCCTTATTACAACAAGCCGACCCAGGAAGGCTTCTTTCAGCACTTCAAAGCGATTTCTGAATCCGTCGATATTCCGATCGTTCTTTACAACATTCCCGGTCGAACGGCGAAGAACGTGGAAGCGGAAACGGTCGCTCGCATCGCAGAAGCGTGCCCGAACGTCGTCGCGATCAAAGAGTCAACCGGATCGATGGACCAGGCATCTCAGACTTTGTCACTGTCCGATCTGACGGTGCTGTCTGGTGATGACAGCCTGACATTGCCGCTGCTGGCGCTGGGTGGCAGCGGTGTGGTTTCTGTCGTGGGGAATATCGTTCCGCAGGATGTGCGAGCCATGATCGCCGCCTGGAACGCCGGTGACATCGCCAAAGCTCAGGAACTGCACCATAAGCTGTTTCCGCTGTGTCGCGACTTGCTGGGTATTGCGACAAATCCGATCCCGATTAAGGAAGCAATGCGGGAACTGGGGCGGGATACCGGAGAAGTACGTCTGCCGATGACACCTCTGGATGATGCTCAGCGTGTAGTTCTGCGAGCGACTCTGAAGACGTACGGACTGCTGTAGTTTCCTGTCTGGCGGGATGGTGTCTCGGTGAGTTGAACACCGTCGTGACTGGCATCGCCTCGGCGATGCATGCAGGACTATCTGGTGCAGAGACAGAGAATCCTCTCCGTCGATGTTTAAGTTTGCTTGATTCCGGGAGCAACGGCGTGGGTTTATTCAGCAAGAAACAGGACATCGAAGAAGAGGAAGAGGAGATTGAATACGTCCTCTTTCAAGGTGCAACTAACGGCAAGGAAGCCAATCTGGAAGAGAATCAGAAGCTGGCTGCAGCCGGACTGCCGATTGCGAAGGAAATCGTCTCTGAGGCTCTTGCTCAGCGTGCAGACCTGTTCAAAGTGGAGCCCCAAGGCCCCAAGGCCCTCGTGACATATTACGTCGATGGCATCAAACGCCCCGGACCCCGGTTGCCAATTCAGCAGGCGAATGCTCTGGTGCAGATTCTGAAGTTGTTGAGCGGTGGCGATATCAAGGTTCGCGACAAGCCACAACGCGGCGGGCTCAACGCCAAGTATCGCGATCTGCCTTTCGAACTGACCGTCAAGAGTCGACCAGCGCCGCCGTCCAAAGAAGCGAAGGGGCCAGCGGAACAGCTCACCGTCGTGTTCCGCAATACGAAGACGAAGCGAGCGACTCCGGAAGACATCGGCATTCCCGAAGTCATCAAGCAGAAAGTCCGAGACTACGCGACGTCGAATGCGGGCATCATTCTGGTGGTCGGTCCTCCGGAATCCGGCCTGACGACGACCGCCCTGTGCGCTCTGCGATGCGTCGATTCCTACATGTATCAGTGCTTCATCATTGGAAACCTGGGCACGCGAACGGTTCTGAATGTTCCGATCTTCAAACAGGAAGAAGGGCACACGCTCGAACATACATTCATGCGGATTCAGCGGAACGAGGGAAATCTCATCTACATGGCTGAGCTGACCGACCCTGCCGTCGCAAAGGACGTCGTCAAGGGCTCGATCGACATGTGCTTCATGGCCGAGATGTACGCCAGAGACGCCGCCGACGGCATTGCCAGGTTCGTGGAACTGGTTGGCGATCCGGCTCTGGCAGCCGAGCAGCTGAAACTGGTGATCAGCCACAAGCTGATTCGTAAGTTATGCCCCAAATGCAAAGAGGCGTTCCGTCCGAATCCTAAGCTGCTGGCTCAGGTCGGTCTGCCGGAAGAAACAGAAACGCTTTATCGAAAGGCTCGTCCGGTGGAGCCCGATGAGAAGACCGGCGAATTGCCAGAACCCTGCAGGGCCTGTGAAGGCGCCGGGTTTCGCGCTCGAAGCGCGGTGTTTGAGATGATCGATATCACCGAAGACATCAAAGGCATTATCGCTGGCGGAGGGGACTCCGCAGCGATCCGGCAGCAGGCTAAAGTCGAAAAACAATTAAACTGTCAAAAGGACGCGTTGCGACTGGTCCTCGAAGGTGAAACGGGACTCGACGAATTGCAGCGAGTGTTCTCGCCGCCCGGTGGACCGCGCCGCAAGAAAAAACCGGCTCGCCGACGCCCGCCGGAATAAAGCGTGCTGACCGAACACGTTTCGATCGATCATGTCCTGCAGGTCTGCTGTGTCGCTACGGCAAGCCGTTCAGTTTGCGGACGACCCACTCCGTTGTCAGCAGCGCAAAGAACAGCAGCATGAAGATCCAGTGATCCCAGAGCGTGGTTTCTTCCCGCGACTGCGACGCTTCTTCCGGAGGCTTCAGTAATTCGTCGATGCGATGCACCTCGTCCGGCAGTAGAAGTTGACCACCCGAGGCTTCTGCCAACCGCGTCAGCAGATCTCGGTTTGCACTGAGATCGCTCAGTTCCCCCGTCAGAGGATCGCTGACGTAGAGTGACGTTCTGACTTCGCTACCGAGATTCGCATCAGTAACTGCCAGTTTTGCTGTCCATGTTCCCGAAGGAAGACCGACAGCTCTTGCCTGGAAGAGCAGGGGACTCCCCTCGACCGGCGACAGTTCGATTCGGCTGAATGGCTTCGCTGAAGAACCTTCCGATTCGCGGTAGATCTCAAGTGCTGCCTTGAGTTGTGGATTCAGGTCGAGAAACCGTTTCTGCCAGCGTACTTCGAAAACCGCATCGTCACCGACTTCGAGCTGGCTCGACTGAAGCAGCATTCGCACGAACTCATTACCCGCAGATGCCTTGTTGCGAGCCGCCCAGCGAGCAAGCTGTGCCCAGAAACGATGGTGATACTTGTCTCCGACTCGGTGCCGCCACCGCCACGTACTGTCGATGCCGACCCAGAGAACCTGTCCGAAACCATAATACTGATGCACGATCATGGCGTTCTCACGCTCATAGGCCAGCGACGGCTCTGCGGGCCGTCGAGCGACCGCGTACACCGTTGCTCCCGGTCGAGCCGTCGCGGAAAAACCCCACAGATGACCAGGCAACTGCGACCAGATGCGACGATTCTCGACGGCATCGGTGTCAAACTGAAACATCGCCTGACGTTCTGCGTCGGGCGTCAGGTCAAGCCGGAAACCTCGATCCAGTGGCGGCGATGTCGCATCCGATTGTGTCAGATTAATCTCGCGCAGATTCGTTACCGGAAACAACTGCTGCATCTCTTTCGAACGGTGCTTGACTGGAAACTGGTTTTTCCCGGCCAACAGCACCAGTGTCCCACCCTGCTCCCGGACAAACTGATCGATGACCTTCCACGAATCCTCAGTAACATCGTTTGGTGATACATCTCCGACGATCAGCAGGTCGAGTTCTGCCATCTCCGAGTCGGTGACGTCCTCCGGTCGTTCCGGAAGATCGAGCTTCGGCGGAAAGAACGTCGTTGGCAGCACGCCAATGTGCGGTTGCTCGAACACGACCCGCTTCAGATCGATTCGCTCGTCGCGACTCAGTGCGTTGTCGATAAAGCGAAACTCCCACCGAGCTTCACCGTCTACCAATAGTACATGTGCCTGGTCGTCGACAATCTGAATCGCAAACGACCGTTGGTTATTGTCGTCTCGAGTTTCTCCGTCCTGGACTGCGGTCCTCAGCTGATATTCATCTCTACCGATCGTTTTGGCGTCCAGCGGAAAGTCCACGTCGACGAACGGAGCACCTGCCGTATCGGGCGGGACTCGCACCTGACGGGACTCCTCCGTGCCGTCAGGATGCTTCAGCACAACGGTCAGTTCCTCGTTGCGGAACCCGTCAGCGGCCAGGCGGGCTTTGAGTACTGGGGTGTCGTTCTGAAAAACGACCTGCGGATGCTCGAGCGAAATAATCGAAATATCCTTCGGTCGAAGTTCCGATCCGATCATGACAGGGATCAACGGAATATTGAGCGTTCCAAGACGCTCGGCTGCAACCATCGGATCCTGCCCGGTGTTGTGACGACCGTCAGTCAGCAGCACGACACCCATGACTTTGGAAGTGTCATCAGTAGTGCCGATATCAGTTGCGCTGCTGAGATTCGTCTGTTGGGGGACCAGCGCCGGAATCGGCGTCGAAAGTGAGTCGCCAGGGAGTGATTCGTCGAGTGTCTCAGACTTTGCTGCGAACGCGCGAATTTCAACGACGCCGATCTCTTTGAGTTGAGCGAGCAACGATTGCGACGTTGCGTTAAGCAGTCGAGTGGCGATCTCGCGACGGGGCAGGGCGCGGACCGCTTCCATGACCTGTTCGACGTTGGACTTTCGAAGGTGGGTCAGTTCGTCGCGGCGTGCTTCCGTCGGTGCCTCGGACTCATCGACCCACGTGGGTTCCTGGCCGCCTTCGAGTTCGGAGATCCACCTGTCAAGCCTGGCATCGGTCGCGGAATTTCCGATTAATTCCAGACTTCTGGCCCAGCGCAACACGGAAGCCTTGTCGGCGTGCGTGTCAGCCGTGTCCATGCTCTCGGAAACGTCAACAGCGATGACGATCCGCGCTGACCGATCCCGGTCGAGCACCCACGTCGCAACGGGCTGGAGGAATGTCAGACACAGCAAGGCAAGAACCGACAGTCTTAAGGCCAGCAGGGTGTTGCCGACACGGGCAGAGACCAATGTGCGTTCGTATTTCAGCAGCAGCCCAACCAGCACCGCCGCCACAGCACACACGGCGGCACAGAACCAGAACCAGCCGGATGTCGTCAAACCCTGAAGAATGAGTTCTCGGCTGTGCATACTCGTGTGGTTTACAAGGTGTTGCTACGGACGTGTGTGCGGCATTCGCAATTTATCAGACGCCTCGACGAAATGTTTCTGCCCCAGTGTGTCGAGATTCGCTGTCGACGAGTGGCTCCTTGATTCACTCATCACAGTTGACGATAACCCGTGCGGGGTCGGAAGCGTACCTTGCCGCCTGTCGATCATCCTGGTCGAAACAATAACGAATTGTTATCTCCACTTTCAGAACAAATCGGGAGTCCGTGTTGGCCGCGAAGAGCAAGACGAAATCCAGCCGTTCGAAGCCTGTCGACCGAACCGAGTCGGAAGGAGAATTTCCAGGCTGGACAAAACCCCCACGTCCGGTCGAACAGTATCTCATGGACGCCGCCGACGAAATTGTCGGAGAGCGAGTTCTCCTGACGTCGAACGCCGGAGCGCAGGCGGCGGCGGCGATCGCGAGCCAGCATCCAAACGCGAAGGTCGTGTGCAACTTCCTGGACATGTTCCTTGCTGATTCCGCTCGCGAACGACACGAGGGCATCGAGAATCTTGAGATCACCTGCCTACCGGACCTTCCCGAAAGCACTGTCGATGTCGCGGCGGCGCCGTTTCCGGCCAAGGGCGAAAGTGAACTGGCACGGGAATACCTGCAGCAGATGGTTCAAAGACTGACGCCCGAGGGGCGACTGTTTGCGTCATCAGACAACGTCCATGATCACTGGCTGCACGAGCAGATGAAGGCATCGTTTCAGAAGGTCACGAACCGCAAAACTGCGAAGGGGCGACTCTACATTGGCAGTCGTCCGAAGCCCGTGAAGAAGATCAAGGACTTCAGTTGCTGGTTCGCTTTCCGCGATGGTGAGCGACTGATTCACGCCTGCAGTCGGCCAGTGGTCTTCAGTCATCGTCGCATGGATAACGGAGCGAGAGCGCTGATCGACTCGTTGACGATCGTCGACGGAGCGAGGGCAGGGGAAGCGGTTCAGGAAGGCTTTCGTGTGCTGGATATTGGCTGTGGAAACGGAAGTGTCGGATTCGCTGCCGCTTTGCGAGCCGAAAACGTGCAAGTTTGTGCAATGGACGCAAACGCTCGAGCGGTTCAGTGTGCGGCGATGGGGGCCAGGAAGAACGACATCGCTCGGTTCACAACTCAACTTGAGGCCGCTGGCCGCTGTGAGGAAACCGGAGTTTTCGACCTCGCGCTGGCGAATCCACCTTACTTTTCGAATTTCCGGATCGCGGAAATATTCGTGCGAGCCGCCCTGACCGGGCTTCGACCGGGTGGCAGAACACATTTTGTGACGAAACAACCCGAGTGGTTTGCGGATCGCTTCGTAGAAGTGTTCGACGAAGTCAGCGTTCTCGAAATTCGTGGCTATTTCGTCGTCAAGGCGACTCAGCGAGACTCCGTTTCAGAGTCTCTTTGATTTTGAAGGCGGATCCGAATTAATTGGTGACCCATGCCGTCGAGTGAGTGAGACGCACGCTGCGAACTGATGTTCCCGCAAGGCCCTGGATTCATCATTTCGCTCGGCGCCCAACGAAAAGTTCATCTTGTTCCATAGATCCGTGTCAGCTTCAATCCGTTGCCCGGGGTTCTGGAATCTCGCTTGAGACTTCAGATGCGTGGCGGATCAGCGTTTGATTATTGTGAAGAGATAAAACAGGAGGCCTCCGCATGAGCTTTCTTCTGGCACTGGCACTGGCGGGTACGAGTCCGTCCGGCGTTTCGGTTGAGAACGTCGAAGTCACATCGTTGGGCGCGGTCGCTGAGGAACTTCGGCCGAATCTGCAGACGGGCACGTTGCTTGTTTCAGAAGGCGACTGTCTCGCCGTTCGGGTCTACACTCAGAGCCCGTTTACTCATGTGGCCGCCGTCGTGCTTCGCAACGGGCGACCGTTCGTCTATGACGCTGCGAATGGAGTGGGCGTGCGGTGTCAGACTCTTGAAAACTACCTGCGGACTCAAAGTCCTGATGAGCTTCACGTGTTTCAGCCGGCGGGTACCATGAACGCCGGTCGACAGAAACAGTTTGAAGCATGGCTTGACGATCAACTCGGTCGCCCTTACGCGGTCTCGCACCACCTATCGGGAGAAAGAGGCGACGGAGTTCACTGCGCCGAGTACGTGTCGGAAGCTCTCGACAAGTGCGGAGTCATCAACGTTGAGAATCCTGCGAAGGTGTCACCGGCCAGCCTTGTCAAAGGCATCACGCTTCACGATCTGTATTCGCAAAGCCAGACCGTGCGCGTGGTCGCCCCGACAGTTCAGACTGAGTCCGCAACTTCCTGGTACGGCCACGTATGGCAGAGCACGAAGATATGCACAGCGAGCTGCTTCTCAAAGATTCGACGATGTGTTTTTTGTCAGTGATTCGCGTGTGAACCGTTTGCCAATTCCGACCGGCTATTTATCAGGCGAGTCAGCTGAGCGTTGGTCGCGAATCAGTTTAACGATGACAGCGTCCAGGTCGCGCAAGCCCTCGTCCGGGTTGATCGGGAAAACGCCGACGTGGTAGTCGGCGATCTTTCCGTCAGGACCAACAACGACCCACAATGGGAGGCTGGCATCCAACTCGCGGGGGTCACCCAGTCGCTTGATCAGGTCGCCACCGTCGAGCGCGATCGGGTATCCCAGATTCATGAAGTCTCGAAGTTTCCGTACGGATCGTTTCGCGGCAGCCTGTGTCTCAGGCTTTGCGAAACCTTCGTTGACCGCGACTCCGACTGCGTGGACGCCAAGTCGGCCTCGACGATTGAGCAGAAAATCGAGATAGCCCACCTGTCCGTAAGGTTCTTCCAGCGGCTCGCCTTGATACTCCCAGAAATGAAGCACGGTAATCCTGCCTTTAAGCGACGCTGAATCCAGTTGCTCGCCTTTCAACGTGGGCAGGTTGAAGCCGGGCATCGGCTGCCCAACGAATTTCTTCTGCAGGCTGGCGACGTCCCCCGCTCTCTGAGACTGAGCAGTAACGTCACGAGACATCGCAATAACCAGCTTGTTCAGTGGAAGTCCTTCCGTTTGATCGACCAGTTCCGGTAGGGCTTTTGATGTTGCCTCAAGTTGCGAAGCAGATAGTTCTGGTTTTGTGGTTCCTTCTGACCGTTCAAGTCCGGTCTGAAGAGTTTGCAATAACCCAATGGCAGCTTGCGTCTTCGCCGCCTCAGCCGCTTCGAGCGCTCGTGATCCGGACAGCGAGACTCGCAGCATGAACTCGTCTCCCTGCCCCATGAACACCCGACGCTCGGCCGCAACAAGCAGCGAACCGTTCTGTTCGACAAAGAATGATTGCCGTCGCCCGAAGTTGTCGGTCGCTTCGACTTGCCAGCAGGTCTTGCCCGCAATTTCGGTCGAGCGTTTGACGACATACTCCAACCGCCCCGAAGTCCATGATGCGTCAGCTGCGAGACGATCAGCAAACTCGAACAAGGGCAGGGGAGTCTCCACCGGATATTTGACACCGTCATGCAAGTGCAACACGTGCGGTGGCCTACCGCCAGTTCGCTGGTGTTTGCCATTGATCTCAGCAAGGCCAAACCGTTCCGGCCATGCCCAGCCGCCACCACCGCGTTCGGTAATCACGTGGAAGCATTCCTGGCCAGAATCGACTGAGCGAAGAATCGCATACAGATCGAACTGCTTGACCGGAGCTGGGGAGTCGCCTCGGCGAGACACCTGTGTCAGCGTTCCTGAATATTGCAGTTCTCGAGTCTCAGCCTGAGCATTGGACGAGATCACAGCAGCGGCGGCCAACAGCAGCACTGTTCGTGTCATGAAAAAGTGAGACAAGGTGGAACATCCTTTTGCTGGAAGAAAGACGGGTGGGTTAAGCCGACCGAAGTATGCGCAGGAACCGATTGCTGCGGGCGGTCTACGGGAATGCTTTGCGTGGAATCATTGAGGAGCCAGGATCATTGCGCCTGCACGAGTCGGATACAAGGATTCTGCCACAACCAGTCTCGTTGGAGACGATCCAGAGCCGAACAAGTGCGCCTTCCGATTCGCGATTCGGAATCCGTGATGGACCTTCCACGACATGAGTTGGCGTGAAGTCGGGCAGGGCGGACCCGATCGCCCGTTGACTCTTGATTCAGGCACCCATACCTTAGACACCGCAGAAACTATGGTCCGGACGACCTTTGCGGAGGATTTCAGTTGACTCGTTACTCATGGATTCCAGTCCTGATTGTGTGCCTGCTTCCGGCGGCAGATGCGGCGTTTGGCCAGCCAGCGTCGGGGTCTTTGCCGGTTGTCATTCAAAGGCGAATGGTGGGTCTGACGCCGCCAGATGCCTATCAGTACGCAGTTTCCCTGGTGGCTTCGCGGCAGTTAACCATCACGGCGCCGTTCAGTGGAAAAGTGCGAACGCTGTCCACGCGGCCCGGCGGAAAAGTGCTGCCACAGACCGAGTTAATCGCTGTGGAGAATCAGCGGCTTGAGCTGACTCACAAGCGAGCGTTGGCGGCGCTGATGGTTGCTGAAGGCGAGTTGCGAGTCGCTCGCGTCGGCGGAAAGGCGGAGTCGATCCAGCTTGGTGAGGCGCAGGTTTCCCTCGCTCAGGCCGAGCTTGAACTGACCACGTTCGACAAGGAGCAAACGTCACTCCGGTCACCTTATGAAGCCACAGTGTTGAAGGTCTACGTGGATGAAGGCCAAGTGATTCAGGCGGGCGATCCACTGGTGACAATCGGAGATCTGACAAGCCTCGTGTGTCGACTTCCTGTCGACCGGAAAGCGGTTAATGCAGGCGAGGCGATTACATTGACTGTTGAGGATGTCATCGTTGTCGGATTGGTTCAGGCTTTGGAGCCGGTCAGCGAAGATCAGCAAAGGTTACGGGATCTTGCGGTTTCAGTGACTATGGCAGTTGTTGCAGTCCCCAACAGTGGCGGGAAGCTGTCGCCGGGACAGGCCGTCTATCCTGCAATCGTCCCCAAAGACCCCGTGACACGAATTCCGCTTTCGTCCGTTTCGACTGCGACGGACGGCAGTCGAGTGGTGCAGGTGTTGCGGGAAAACGTTGTCCGGAATGTGCCAGTCGTGTTGCACGGACAGATCGGAAAAGAGGATCTGTTTGTGAGTGGACCATTTACGGAGCATGATCACGTCATCATTTCTGCATCAGTTGCGCTGGCTGATCGGACTGCGGTACAGCCAACGAGTGTCCGGACGTCAGCATCGACAGCCGGAGGACCTGCGACGACAGGTGGTGCGCAATCCGTCCGACCGGCTGCGACGACCCAACCGCGCAAAGCCGGGGCAGCAGGATTCTAGCTGACTCGACGATGACTTCACTGGCTCTCAGAGGGAGCCACCCGGGATTCGCTAAGCAGGGAAACAGTGCCGTGTCAGACGACCCACAGCAGCAGAAAAACAAAATCGATGATTACATCCTGATAGCGCCCGTTGCGTCCGGGAAATCCGCGACCGTCTGGGAGGTGATGCACGAGCAGAGCAATCAGATGTTCGCCATGAAGCTGCTGAACCAGAATTCGATGCAGGATCCCGATGAGAGGACACTGCTGAAACAGGAAGCAAAGATCGGCTCGCTGATGGAGCATCCAAATCTGATAAGAAATCACGGTGTCGTGATCCGCAAGACGGAATGCTACCTGCTGATGGACCTGTTCAAGACACCGAACCTGAAAGCCTTCATCCATTCCGCTCCCCAGCTGGTACACATGAATTTTCGCCAGCTGGTAGAAGGTATCTGCGCCGGACTGGGACACATGCACGGGAAAGGCTGGGTACATCGAGATCTGAAGCCGGAGAACATCCTGCTGAATCGGGCAGGGGAAGTACGACTGATTGACTTCTCGCTGGCCGTGCGAGCGGCCAGTGGAATCGGGAAACTACTCGGGGGCAGCAAAGGTCCGATTCGCGGGACGCGTACATACCTGGCTCCGGAGACCATCAAGAAAGAGGCGACGACACCAGCAACGGACATCTACAGTCTCGGCATCACGTTTTTCGAGTCACTCACGGGAACGGTCCCGTTCAAGGGCGAAACGCCTCAGGATTTACTGAAGAAGCACATCGCAGCAGTGCCGCCTTTGCCTTCGATGTTGAACGAGCGTATCACGCCGGAAATGGATCGCCTCATTCTGAAGATGCTCGCCAAGAAGCCGAAAGACCGTCATCAGTCCATGGATGAACTGGCACAGGACTTCAAGAATCTGAATGTCTTTAAAGTCGAAGAAGTTGACGAAGAACAAGTGGCTAAAGAAAGAGAAGAACAAAAGCGAAGAGAAGCATCCGGAGGAGATCTCAGCGCGGTGCAGTCTGATGAATTGCGGGAACTGATGGGAACTCGCCGCGACAGCCGTTCCGACGCCAGAATCCAGGCAATGATCCACGGGAATCCAGCGATGCGGCGAGAATATGAAGCCATCCAGCTGGAACAGAAGCAGGCGGAAGCGAAGCGGGCTGCTGAGCGAAAACGGCGAGCCGATGCAGGGTCAGCGCCTAAGGGAAACACAAAACCGGTAGAAAAGAAGAAGATCAAGAAGAATCGACCGCCACAACAACCAATGATGTCGGCTCCAATGCCGATGCCGCCAGGGTACGGGATGTCGCCTCAACAGATGCCCTATGGGATGCCGCCGCAGGGATACCCACAACCGGGCATGCCGATGCAACAACCGGGCATGCCAATGCAACAACCGGGCATGCCAATGCAGCAACTACCGCAGCCGTTGCAGCCACAACAGGTGGCACCCGGAACTCAACAGCATCCTCAGCAGCATGCGGTTCCAGCACAACAACCGCCGCCAACACCGCAGAAGACTCCGCCGCCTCCGGTTCCGGCAAAGGATGATGGCATGGAATTCATGACCGAGCTTCCTGACTTCGATTGACCTCGTCGCCGCCTTGCGTAGACGCCACGAGCGGCGACGTTCACAATCCGAAATCGTCTCCGGTCAAGCTGGGATGCCTCTTATCCGCCTGCCAGAATCCACGAACTCGATACGACCCACGCAAAGACGAAGCGGAGTCGTGTCCCATTCTTAAGAACTTCCACTGATGGTTGACCCTAAACCTCGCCGTAAGAAAATCCCGGTTCCGCCGCTTCCTTTCGAGAAGTCGATCTTCGGCATGGAATCACAGTTGGAAGAACTGGAGTCAAGGCCAGATCCAACACCTGCCACCAGAGACGCGATCCGCAACATGCGGGTCGAGATTACCAGGATGAAACGCGAAGTGTTCGACAACCTCGACGCATGGGAAACAGTTCAGGTTGCCCGTCATCCGGAGCGGCCTCAGGTGCTCGACTACATCGAACTGGTGTTCGACGAGTTCGTGGAACTGCACGGCGACAAGGCTTATGGCGATGACCGTGCCATCCTGACGGGTTTCGGAAAGCTGGGCGACGAGAAAGTCATGTTCGTCGGTCAGCACAAGGGTCGCGACATTGATGAACGCACCGAACACAACTACGGGATGGCTCATCCAGAGGGATACCGAAAAGCTCTCAGCAAGATGGAACTGGCGGCTCGCCACGGCCTGCCGATCGTCTGTTTCATCGATACTCCAGGCGCCTATCCAGGAGTCGGTGCTGAAGAACGCGGGCAGGCCTGGCTGATTGCCACCAATCTGCGAGACATGTCTCGCCTCAATACGCCAATCGTCTGCGTTGTCATTGGTGAAGGTGGATCCGGAGGCGCTCTCGGAATCGGGATTGGAGATCACATCGCGATCCTTCAGTTTGCCTATTACTCGGTGATCAGTCCTGAAGGTTGCGCCGGGATTCTTTGGAAACACGCCAAGCATCGCGACAAGGCCGCTCACGCGCTTCGTTTCACATCTCGCGATCTGCTTGGTCTGGGCGTGGTCGACGAAGTGATCACTGAACCACTTGGTGGCGCTCATCGGAATCACCGACAGATGGCAACGAATCTCAAAGGTTCGCTGATCGCCGCGATTCGGGATCTCAAACAGATTCCCGCAGACGAACTGGTCGAGCGCCGTTACCAGAAATTTCGCCGCATGGGCGTCTTTGACGAGCTGGTCGTGGAAAACGCGGATTGAGCGTTCGCCGCTAAAGCACAACCGAAATGGAGCCACTGCGATGCGACGGCTTACGCATATTACGGTGCTACTGTTGTTTGCAGTTCCACTGACAGGCTGCTCAAAGAGCCGAGAGTACTATGAAATGCTTGGAGAACAAGGGGACGTTTCAACCTTGCTCTCGGAATTGAAATCCAGCGATCCGAAGGTGCGAGCAAACGCCTTGACGGGTCTTGGCATCGCAGCCATGAATGCCGATCCCGCCTATGCTCGAGCACAGGATCGTGAGCCCGTTGATCCTGCGAAACTCGTTCCTGCAGTTGATCCGGTGATCACATCGCTTAGAGCGGGAGACGGTTTCGTGCGATATTGCGCCGGCTACGCGTTGCGCCATTTCGCTGAATCGATGAAAGATCCGCAAGCCTTGACTCGCATCACCGACGCGTTGGTCGAACATATGCCTCCGCTCGATAACGGCGATGATTACAAACACTACGAAGAGGGATTGGCGGCCATTGCCGCACGAGCAGACGACGCTCCCGAGTTAGCGGCCAAGGCAGCGGCGGTCCTTGACGTGGATCGTTCGAATGAACATGACCCGGAAGGAGAGAAGTGAATACCGCGAACGATCCAATGAACCCGAAGCGGCGAAGTCGGGCGTTTTCAATTGCGCAATCTCTCGGCGCCGCCGGGTCACTGGTAGCGTTCACGCTACAGCCAGTTCGGGTGTGATCAGTTTCTCCCGTGTTCATCCAGCCTCGTCGCGGATGCTGACCAAAGCCGAAGAGAGCGACTGTGAAGCTCAAGTGCTGCCCAACACTCCCCGGCCAATCAGAGCCGCAACGTCCGATAATGTCTGTTATGTTAAGTTCTGGCTGTAGAATACCCCTTGTTTTCATGAGTTTCCGTGTGGCACACGATTGGCGAACGTCGGGTCAGCAGGAACCTCGCCCCACAGCCCTGCCCGACTAAAGCAGCAGTTGAAACGGCTCTGAATCAGGTAACGTGATGCTCGGTTCATTGGCAGAATTGATGGCATTCTGCAAAGCGAAAACCAACTTCGCAGGCAGCAGCGGAGCGATATACTGGACCGCCTGATTCGTCACCGCACCGGTCACAGACGTTCGAATCATATTGTGCGTGGACGGGGCCATAATCAGCAGCAGGCAGGTAACGACAAGCACCAGTATCGCCCCTTTGACTGCCCCCAGAATCGCTCCCCAATGTCGGTCGTATTCCAGGAATCGGATCTTCTCTAACCAGCTTCGGATCGTTCGAGCCAGCAGAAACACGACAAGGGAAATTCCAGCGTAGACCGCTCCGATAGCAACCCAATGCTTGAGAGGCTGGTCGAATGGAATCTCCTGTTCGATATGCGGTGTTAACTCGCCAGCACCAAGAATGCAGAGAGCAATCGAGCCGACGACTGCCAGTTGCCAGATCGCTCCTTTAGCGGCTCCCTTCCAGGTGGAAAGAGCGATTACGAGAACTGCACAACCATCGAGCCACATGATCCAGAATTCCGTCAGGAGACAATAGAATCTGGTCGGGAGGTTAGTTCCAGAATCTGGTTGAGTCCATGCCAGCGCGAGTGATGCCAGGACTAACACGATGTTCAGAGTGTTGGCGATCTGCACGTTGGAAGATGCTGCTGGAAAGCTGATTTGTGGATGCATTCAGAACGACTTGCGACTGTCGAGAATCAGCGTGACCGGGCCGTCGTTAACAAGCTGCACGTCCATGTGAGTTTGAAATCTGCCGGTTTCAACTCCAATGCCCTGCCCTTGAACTTCGGAGACGAAAATCTCGTAAAGCGTCTCAGCTTTCTCCGGTCGTGCTGCTTCAATAAAGCTTGGACGTCGCCCCTTCCGACAATCCCCAAATAGAGTGAACTGACTGACGACCAGCAATTGACCATCGACATCCTGCAGTGATCGATTCATTTTTCCGTCGCCGTCTTCGAAGACTCGCAACCCGGCGATCTTTTCTGCCAGATAGACCGCATCAGCGTCCGTGTCTGCAGCTCCAACACCCAGCAGGACCAGCATGCCTCCTTTGATTTGCCCGACGATCTGGTCATCGACGGTAACGCTGGCAGAAGAAACACGTTGAACGACAGCTCGCACTGACAGACTCCAGAATAGCGGTTTGGTAGATCAGCAGGTTTCTCGCAGCGGGAACTCGAACCAGCGGCAGACCGGAATCGTCAGTTAATAGCGACCTTCCCCGCGTTCTTTGCCGGGCAACACCTCAAGACACGTCGTCCACCACCCTTCGCGGATCGTTGAGATGAACTCGGGGGGCAATTCTTCCTGTCGCATCTCCATTGCGAGCCGTTCGTGATCGTAGAGCAGGGGGACGAACTCTACCTCGACCGGACCCATATCAGCAGGTGGCACTGCCCTGTCCCCCCCTGCTCTGCTGGTATCGAGAATCGTGTACCACACATTAGTCGAGCCGTCATTTTCGGGGCGCCCGAGTACTCCGACGTTGATGAAGCGACGATTACCATTCAGCTGCCGTTGCCAGTGAATCCCCGAATGAGTGCCTAACACGACATCCGCTCCGGCATCCTGAAAGAGACGTTCAAGAAAGTGGGTGCTTGTCGTGGACTCCCACAGAAACTCGTTCGTCTTTCGAGGGCTGCCGTGGCAGAGCAGGAAGCGGATTCCATCGACTTCGAATCTGATTTCTGAGGGCAAAGCACGCATCCAGTGGCGATTCTTGAGCGACGTATTGACGTACGTGTAGTTATAGCTGATTTGAGCAAACCAGTTGTCTCGCGGATCGGTGTAGCCACATTGGCAGTCCTGCAGGTCATTGCCGATGCTGTGGTCGTAGTTGCCCTGAACGCATTCGATTTGATTGTCTCTTAGCAGCGGAAACACTCGATCCGGATGTGGTCCGAACGCTCCGAGATCTCCGAGACAATACATCCGCTCGGCGCCTCGCAGCGAAGCATCTTCAATAGCCGCTGCCAGCGCGAGATAGTTGTTATAGATCCCGCCAAAGAACGCGATTCTCACAGAAACATCTTTCAATGCGGAACGGAGTGAAGTGCTCGCCAGTCATCATCGTTCCATCGGGCTGGACGCGGTGTTCGTGCAGATCGCGCCATACTGATAACACGTGAAACACGCACCATGCGACAGCGGGAAATCACCGCCGGCATCATTCAACGTTTCGCCAAGAATCGCTGTTGGCGAATCGAGCAGAATTGGACAGACGGCGATTCCGCGATCCGTCACCACTCGGCTGTGATTACAGATCAGCTGTCCGACATCATAATCCTCCAGCAGTCCGTGCGTCACACGGTCGAATTGACCATAACCTTCCGTCCGACTGGCTTCGGCACCGATTTTCAATCGAGGCAGGATCTTCAGTCGAGCGCGATCGTAACCGTGTTCGGCGAGCACCTTGCGAAACTGCCCCAGTACGTTTTGATCGTTGGCGTCATCCCAGACCCGCGTCATGGTGATGATCGGAAGAAACCCAGCCTGGACCAGCAATGCAACTCCGCTGACAGCTTCATCAAACGTGCCTTCGCCGCGAATTGGATCGTTCGTTCTCGCGTCCGGCCCGTCGATAGAAACGCGAAACTCAAGACAGTAGATGCTGTCGTCCTGTGCCTTTCGCAATCGAGCGACCCACTCTGCCTTGAGAAATGTCGCGTTTGTCAACACTGTTGCCGGCCCGTACTTGAGAGTCAGCTCTAGAATGGGAACGAGTTCCTTGTTGAGAAAAGGTTCACCGCCTGTGAAATAGTACTCGCGCACTCCGTGTTCAATGGAGTCTTCAAGGTGGCGTCGCACCGTCTCCAGCGACAGAAATCCGAATTTGTCGTTACTCGGACTGCAACTGACGAAGCAGTGGCTGCATTCGAGGTTGCACTTCGTTCCGGCAACCTGAAACCAGAGTTCATCCAGCGATGCCAGACCGACAGTCGGACATTTTGCGTGTTCAACGTGGGTTGTCATTCGGCCTCCGCTGCGATGAGAGCAAACGCCGACTCAATCTGTTCCAATCCGACTCGCAGCAGGAATCGGGAATCGCGACCGTAGCTCTTTGCTCCAAGGATATAGAACCCCGGTTCCGGATTCCTCAGGCTGTCCGGCCCCTGGCTACTTTGAGTCATGCAGTCACCAGACGTCTCAACCAGTAGTGCGGCGGCCAGCTTCATCGGTCCCTGACTCGCGTAGCATTCATGGACCTGCAGCTCTTCGTAAAGCGAACGATCAGGGCGATAGCCGACGTTGGCAATAATTCGATCTACAGTCAACGTTTGAAACTTGTCACCGCCCTGCTCACCTGCAGTGTGAATGTGGACAAGCAAGCCATCTCGATGATCGACGGAGATTTCACGAACAGATGCGCCGGCAATCCAGGCAACTCCAGTGCGAGGATCTTTCGCCAAAGCATTCGCCGTCGCAGTCAGTAACGCTCGCTCGGTCAAAACATCGCCGTCGATCGCCGTCAGTGGCGTCGCAGCCGCTTTGCGAGTCAGCCAGATCACTTCTGTCGCCGAGTCCAGCTGGATCAACTCCCGAAATGCCACAATGGCCGTCGCCGCTGAATAACCGCTTCCAACGACCAGCACTCGCTTGCCGACGAATCGAGCATTGTCCTTCCCCGCAATATCAGACAGACAGTAATCGATCCATTCGGCACATTTCCGTTCGCCGATCGCGGGAATCCCGCCGTCGCCCAGCCAGTTGTGATTCCCAAATGTGCCAGAGCAATCAAGCACTACATCCGCTGCGAAAGTTTCTTCATGTCCATCGGCAGATTCGACCAGAATCTGAAATGGCGACTCCATTCGCGAAGGCTGACCGATCGAGTCGCCTTTCCAGAGACGGCGTTTTCCGATCGACACCACACGAGCGTTCTCTCTCACGCATCCTTTTAACGCTGGCAACTGGCTGAGCGGCAACAGGTACTGAGCGTAGAACTCAGCACCCGTCAGGATTGCGTCGTTAGAAGGAAGATCACTCTGCTGAAGCGCCGCCCTGCCCCGCTTCGATGAATTAATTCCGAACGGACTGAAAAGCCGCACATGTCCCCATGATCGCACGTTCGCCGAGATGCTCTGCTGTTCCAGCACGACCACATCGAAATTGTGCAACCGGGCGTGCAACGCGGCCTCAAGACCAATCGGACCAGCACCAATGATTGCAATCCGTTTGCCTGGCATTCTGTCGCTCCAGTTCGACACCAACTTGTAACGGCGTGATGCTGAGTACTGCCCAGCGTGACTGGCCTGCCGCAACCAGACAGAATCAGGAGACTGCCACGAATGAAGGGTGCACGGCACGCGCATTCGTTTCTGTGGAACTTTAATTCTGGCTCTGCACTACCTGATTTGGTGCCGACAACAATTCGTGGGCCTCAGTCTCGTCGCCGTCAGACGAGTCATGAAGGAGATCGTAAGGAGCCATAGGAATCGACGATTCCTGACGATGTAACATCTGCCGAACGAGCACGGCGGTGCCGGGTGACATTTGCAGACCCGATCGAAAGTGCCCAGCAGCCACGAACAGGTTTTCCTGATTCGGCAACCGTCCGATGAATGGTTCTTCACGACCGGAATATGGACGCAGTCCCGACCACGTACGCTCGATTTCGGCGTCGGCCAGTGTGGGAACAACCGACTTTGCGAATTGAAGCAGACTCTGTACACCTTCGACTGTGTTCTGTTTCACAAAGCCAGCTCGTTCTTCAGTAGAACCGATCAGTATTCGACCGTCCTCACGAGGAACAAGATATCTCGCCCCGTCCTGTATGACGTGCCGGAACGGCAGCGGCGAGCATCTCAACAGCACGATCTGCCCTCGCAGCGGCTCAATACTGATCTCAGTGCCGACAGCATTCGCCAGCTGGCGTGACCATGCACCACTGGCAATCACAAACTTTGCTGCCGCGTAATCAGTACTCACGGTACGGGCATGAGTGACGCGCTGACCGGTCGCCTTCCACCCACAAACTGGTTCGCCTTCAAGGAGCTCCACTCCCATGTCCAGACAGGCGACTTCAAGCGATCGAAGATGTCTCGGGTTTCGGACCTGGCAGAACTCCGGGAGTCGATAGGAGTGCTTGACATTGGACGATATTGCCGGCTCCAGATGACGCCGCCTGGCTGCGGAGAGTATCTCGACTTTGTTTCCCGTTGCTTCCCATGCAGAGGCTTCGTCGTCGAGGTTGCGATCGAAGGAAACTTCGATCGCTCCGCAGTTTCGATAGCCATTGTCGATGCCAGTCGCAGCGAGGAGACCCTCACTCCATTCTGGCCACAAGACGCAACTCAGTGCGCGTAGACGCCCTTCACCGGTGCGTTCGCCAGCCAGATTGCCGGGCGGAAGCATGCCTGCACCAGCCCACGACGCTTCACGGCCAACCGTGCTCTGGTCGAGTACTTTCACAATGGCACCGTGACTGGCCAGCTCCCATGCAATTGAGAGTCCAATCACTCCTCCACCAACGACGATCACATCGGACATGCGTCCAGAACTTTCTGTGCCTCGAGCGTGTCAGGACGCCACACAAAGTGACGCCACTTCAACTTTAGAGAATCGTGCTGCCACCAAACCTGAAGCCGCACAGGCAAAGTATAGGACACGCTCTATCCGAGTCACGTCACACGACGGCGGGGATTTTCTTTGTCTGCCACTCGGCATTGGCACCGTAGAAGACATTCACTCCACCAACTCGGGAAGCCAACGTTGCTCCTCAATCTCGATTCAGACATCGGTGAGTCAAACGACGTGCTGAAAGCAAATTCAGAGATCGCGAAACGACTCACCGGACGACATGATCAAGTTCGCAAACGACGTTACGCAAATCAGTTGCCCCGCTGCGTTTGCTGACAACCCGAAACTCCTCACTATACGACTCGTCCTGGCAACGCGAACGTCTATGTGAATCGTGAAAACACTTCTTGATTTTCGCGACCGCTGAGCCCGGGCGCCTGCACGAAGACCGTTTGCTGCCAACGTCTACATGTTGATTTCGTAACCCCTACGGTTTTCACGTGCGAGGAACGAATTCGCTTCGGCGTCCCCAGTGATCTCTCGCTTTGTCGGGTCCCACTTGAGTTCTCGGCCCAGACGCATTGCGATGTTTGAGAGGTGACAGATTTCGAGCATCCGGTTATGCGTCCAGACGTCGGAGATTGGTTGCTTTCGAGATTTGATGGCTTCGGTGAAGTTTGCGGTATGGTTCTCGCTGACTTTTCCGCCATAGACCTCTTCGATCGCTCCATCCGGTAGCGGATTGGTCTTCAGGTCCTCGACGGGCTTTCCGACAAGTTTGCCACGGTTAACGAAGAACCGTCCGTCTGTGCCCTCGAAGAGAATGCCGTTGTCACCTTCGCTGGTGATGATCATCTCGACACGGTTGGGCATGTCCGCCTGAATTCGGAATCTGGTGGCGGCATTGTACTGATCATCAACCACGGGATGCCCGGCCTTGTACTCGACGGGCAACGAGTATTCGATCGGTGTCACTTTGCTCGGGCCGGTATCACTGGCGCCGAGTGCCCAACAGGCGATGTCGACGTGGTGAGCGCCCCAGTCGGTCAGTTTTCCGCCGGAGTACTCGTGCCAGTTTCGAAATGCGTAGTGACAATTACTGTAGAGCGGCACGCCACCGCCGTAGCCTTGTCGCATTTCGGGGAGTGCTCGATAAGGAACTTTCGGTGCAGGTCCCAGCCACAATTCCCAATCCAGTTCATCAGGAACCGAAACCACCGGAATGACAGGTGAAGCTTCCATCCCGTTGATGCCGCAAGTGACTTTCTTAACGGTGCCGATGCGACCGTGTTTCACCAGAGCGACGGCCTGCAGGAAGCGCTGACCGGATTCGGTACGCTGCATTGTGCCAACCTGAAAGACTCGACCAGTCTCTTTAACGACTTTTTCGATCAACTTCCCTTCAGCAATGGTCAGGGTGAGCGGTTTTTCGCAGTAGACATCTTTGCCTGCGTACATCGCTTCAACCGCGATTTTCGTGTGCCAGTGGTCTGGCGTTGCGATCATGACGGCGTCGATGTCTGGTCGATCAAGGACCTTACGATAATCCTTGTACGAATCCGGCTTCCTGCCCTGTGCCTTCTCCGTTTTTTCAACGTTGGCACCCAGCACGTTCGAGTCGACGTCGGCAAGCGCAGCGAAGTCGGCAAACTTGAATGACTTGCTGGTGATGGACCAGCCTTGATTCCGAAGTCCGATCGTTGCAAAGACAGGACGGTCGTTAGGCGATTCGTAGCCGACGGCTCGGTTGGTCGACGGGAGCAAGGAACTTGAGGCCCCAGCGGCAGCCACGCCCTGAAGAAACTGACGACGCGTTGCCTGGCGAGAATTTGGCATGGGCTAAAATCCTTTGACAGAGTTTTTTAGAAGTCGAGCACGAGTACTGACCCGTACGGCCAGGTGGGCAAAATGCGGAGAACAAATCTGGTTAGTCGCCGCGAAACAAGGATCCTGCCAGCAAATGCTGAAAACTCCTCGAATCGAAGTCTTCCCGTAAATCATACGGAACTCATCTGCTGCCTGGAATTGCCCGGAGTCTAGCGACGAAACCGGGCGAGAACATCATGTAACGTCGAGCCACTACGGGCATTAATGGTCTCTGAAAGGTCGGAGATTGCAGAGGTGAAATACACAGAGGTCACGAATAGGTTTCCCCTTATCTCTCTGTGAGACCTCTGCGCTCTCTGCGTTCACAATCGTGACAAACGAATCAGCGTGATTCCTCGACGACCGGAGAACTATCGCGAATCACGCTGGCCTCTGCGGCCCGCTGACGCAGGACGCCTGCTCGAAACTCGCTGAAGTCGATCGCTTGTCCGTCGTTTCTGAAGACGAGTTTCACCAGAGTCTCAGCTGTTACTGTTGCAGGGAGAACCTGCACCGCTCCGTCACACAGCACGACCAGAAAACTACCATTGCGAAGCTCTCCAAGGCCTGTGTGTGGGTTCTTCTGATCGAACTTCAAGTCCTCGGGTTTCGTCCAGATGACTGCGTGATCATCGTCAACTTCGGCAATCATGACCGTGTTGCTGGTTCCGTCGGTAATGTCACGAAAACGAGTTCCATCGCCATCGCGGAAAATTGCATTCTCGTGGTGCAAACCAACGTAATTCGTCTTTCCCTTCCCTGCCTTACTGCCTGGAGTGATCAATGCACGTGGCATGCGATCGATGAGCGCCTTGTTGTGTGGACTGTCCCACGCTTCATCCTGGCGGAATTCTTTGAACAGAGCTTGCTCGTCGAGAAATGGCAGCAGTTGAACCCGCCAGCTCAGCAGCGGTTTCCCATCCTCGTCCTTCACTGCGGCGACCGGGAATCGACTGTTAACGTCGTGGAAATTGTGCATGGCAATGCCAAGCTGCTTGAGGTTGGTAGTGGACGTCGACATTTGCGCTCGCCTTGGCGAAAGAATATCGAGCAGTCCTGGTCCCGTCGGTTGCCCAAAACGTGTGTGCGAGCGTGACGTTCGAACAAGGAACAGTGACGGCAGGATCGAAGTGCCGGCTCCGAGGCTGACGGGAAGTGTTCGCGTCGAGAAGATCTCGATGCCGTCATCCAAACTGGTAACCGTCATGATTGCCGGTTGCAGATGTCGGGCGATTGTCTCACCGTCAGGCATCACAGAGATGTTGATGTCGACGCCTTCACGCTGCAGTTCGGAGAACAGCATGTTGGCGCCCAGAAGAACCACTGGGTACACCGTCCGGCAGACCGTCACCGAGTCGATATGAACAAGGCCGATCGGCGGACGATCCTTCTGGATCGCATGCTGCACATGTGGCAGCGAGGCGAGCGTCTTTATACTGGGCTTCCGGTTGAGAAACGCCGCTACTCCCTGCGGGAACAATGAGATGATCAGATGCTCGTCCGTCACGCACCATGCCGGAGCGACTGGCAGGTCCTCGCCGATCGCATTCATAAAATGAACGGTTTGCCGACCCACCTTCAACTTCCTCAGGCCGACCATCCGCATACGACCACCCTGTGCCGTGCGCATTTCTTCGAACTTGTTGACTCGATCCACGATCGTGTTCGAAACAACTCTCAGAGCGGCCGCGTTGCGAATGTCAACGACCGCCGTCCAGTTTGTAAACAGCCTGCCACCTTCGCTCGGTGATTGATAAACGCTCCAGGATTCACCGAGTGAACCAATCAGGTCGTTCTCCAGGCTGAAACCGATCTCCGAGTCCAGTCCTTGCAGTTCGCGACGAATTTCCTTCGATGCCCCTGGTTCGATCAGATCAATGAGCGTGAAGAATCGGTCCATCGTTTTTACAGGATCAAGCTTCGTTGAAAACGCGATGGTCGAATCAGCAGGGATGGCGGCGAGATCAGAGGCTTGCAACGGCTCAGCGTCCAGCATGGCCAACAGCCCGGTGGGCTTACCACTGGTTTTCAGCCTGGTTCGACTGACAGTCCCGGTCTCGTTCAATCCGGTCACGTTGATGACAGAATCAAGATTGGAAAGCCCAAGTGCGTCGAGTGGATTTCCGGACTCCGGTCCGCGTGCCATCAGAAACGGCATCAACAGAGGTGTCGCAGCCGCCAGAATTTCTTTCGTATTGATGAAAGTGACTGAAGAAACGCGATCAACCGGCAATCGATCTTTGATTGCTGTCAGCCATTCGGCAACGGCGACACCAGCCATGCGTTGCTCAATTTGAGCGATCGTGCCTTCGCTGACTCCCAGAATGAAGTAGCCGTCTCGAACTGCCCATTGAATCTTCGGTATACCCAGCGGAGTAACGAGCGTCCGGACACCATCCACCGCTTCCGGCACAGGCTGATCGGTAAGAATCTCAAGAATGGCCAGCAGGTCGTCTTCGAAAGTGGCGACCCCTTCGCCAACGTTCACCACGATGCCGACTGGAACCGTCATCCCAGACGCACCCTCGCGGAATTTTCCGGCGAATACGGCAGTTGGATTCGCCGCAATCACTTTGAGGATTCGTGGCGTGATCTCGGCTACCCGCCGCGAATTCACCCCCTGCCCTGCCCCTTGTTTCAAAGCCGCAGTCAGCCGGCTTATCACCTCGTCGATGAATCGTCTGATCTCTGGTTCTGCGAGCAATCGCTCTGTGTGGTTCGGACTGTCGGACGAGGCCTCAGCCATTCCACTCCAGGATAGATAGAACAGACATTCCTCGGGCGCGACGCGTTCCATCCGAGGATCAGGCTCTGTTGGCGGAATCCCTAACGGCAGCCCCGACAGGCCTCCCGCGAGAAGCATGACCCCAAACATTGAAACGAAGGACATCGACAATCCGACAGTAGCCATGAGTCAATCCTTGCTTGCGGAATCTGTAGAGTGGACGGCAGGAACAGACTTACCCTTGCCGGCGTGGTCCGGCAGCGACCACGCAGAGACCGGCGCGAAGGGCGAATGATGATCGAAACGGCGAACGAGAACGGAGTTCCCGTCAGCGGCAAACTGGTAACGACGTAACGACAGTAAAAACATCATCAACGGTATCAACGGTCGCCATCAGTTTCTGATTACTGTTTCGGAGCGACGAGCGACTTCAGGAACGAAATCACCATGAATCGCTCAGCATCTGTCATCGCAAAGAACTTCTGTGTCGACGATGACGACTCACCGCCGTGCATCGCGATCGCCTGTGAAAGTGTCTCCGCTCGGCCGTCGTGCAGATAAGGAGCTGAATCCCGAACACCCCATAGCGGCGCAGTTCGCCATTCCTGACGAGTCGCGCCGGTAATGGACTTCTTCGCCTGGCCTTCCTGTGTCTGCGAAGATGTCAACTGCAGGATCTCGCCATCAGGAGTGGAATCCGGAATGAAGACATCGTAACTGCCCGTGTCGCCAAGCTCCCCGCCCATGTCGTGCAGCAGCAGGTCGCTGAAAATGCCAACCACTTCGCCAACAGTCTGGACATGACAGTCAGCACAGCCGACTTTCGCAAACAAGGTGTGCCCCGCTTCGATGTAACCCTTATCTGTGTCGTCGCCGAATTTGCGTTGAACCGGGGCTGGCAGCTCGGCGATAAAACTAATCAGCGCGTCGCATTGTGACTGATTCAGGTCAAGTCCCGCCGGTCTGTAATCGGCATTTTGCGGATGCCCCGCCTGCGGATGATCCGGAACGTTGAGCCCAACTTCCACCGCGCACGCCGTCATGACAAAGTCACTCAGACGCGCCTTTTGCGACTTCCAGCCGAATCGACCAGCCGAGCCGTCCTTAAGCCGAGCAACTCGACCACTGACGACGCGATTCTTTGTCTGAGCGCTTTCCAGAGATTCCAGAACTGCTGTCGGAATTGAGTCGATCAGACCGGCTCCAAACAGGGCCGTCGTATTCCGCTGTGATTTTGTGATGACGAAATTCCCCTGCCTCGATGAGGAATTCATACCTCGCATCGCGGCAGTTTGAACCTGCTGCTTCAGCTGAGCCATCAGAATGTGGCCATTGCCTCTGCCGACTGCGACTTCATCAGCTGCACGGCTGACCTCCGGTCCGAACAATTGCACGTCAGCTTGCTGATGCTGAATGCCGAACTGCATTCCGGCCATCTGCCCTCGCCAAGTCTGATAACCAGCAAACGTCGCGTCCTTGTGCAGGACGACACTGTTCGCAAATGCGAATCCCGGGTGCAACATCGCCAGTTGATTTCGATCCGTCTCGACCTCTCTCTTTCGTCGCAATTCCTGTGATTTCTGCAACTCTGCAGCCTTCTCAGCAGCGTTTAGCGGTGTCGCTGCGGCGTCCTCAGAGGCAGTCGCCACTGAGTCATCATTGGTACCAGCCGACAGGGGCGGAATGCTGTCGAGATTCCCAAACACTGACTGAAACAAGATGCCGGGAAGCGTCGCCGGCAGCTGGATGGTGTTTGATCGTTGAACCTGCCGCTGATGCGGCGTATGAAACGCCGTCACAATATCGACGTTCTTGCTGGCTGGCCCACCGCCCCCGATACCACCCTGGTTATGACACGCGACGCAGGAGCTATCATTGAATACCGGGCCGAGTCCGTCGCCTCCGTGAGATCGCTTGTCGCCAGGAATCCACTCGCGAGCAAAAATCTCTGCACCGTCTATTGAGCCCACTTCGCTGGAGCCCACCGCGACAGCAATTGCTCGGGACTCGCTTTGCTCAGCAGGTTCGTCCGCCGCGGTCGCCATCAGGCTGAGGCTACCTGCTCCGCCAAAGGCCACAGCTCCCCATGTCGCCAGAGTTATCTTCCGCCTACTCCGCGTCACCACTTGAGAGTTTCTCATCGACTATCTCCCGAGTTAATTCTACTTGATGCCGGACAGCCATCAGACGCCAGAGTATGGCTCGGCCAGGCAGCAGGCAACAGTAGTCTGCCTGAAGACAGTCGTTGCGATCCAAACTTTACCACGGTGAAAACTCAGCATTTCCAGGAATTCTTCTGCAATCCAGCAGGACGTTCCCCAGCCCGTGTCGTGATGGGCTTCGCGAGGTAACGTCAACTCTTCGCAACCACCGCGCGTTCACGCTGTCGTGGACCATGGCATATTGACAGGAATAAGACCTGGATCGTGGACAGAGAACCAATAGCTATTCGCCGCTGACCTTTCGATAGCCCTTCACCGTCACCACGACGAGTTTGACTCGCGCTGGAACGTTGTCGCTCAAGTCATGAGCACCACCAAGGACAACAATGGCGACACCTCGAACACCCGTCAGCTGCCGGATCATCAGATTTTCCCGCTTCTCGACATCGGAATCAGGCACCTTACGCAGATTCCCGGAAGCGTCCAACGGGAAAGTGAGCTTCAGTCCCACATCAGTGTCCAGCGCGTGAACTCGAATTATTCGTTCGACAAACAGTCGGCCAGCCACGCCAACGCTCAATGGATTCGGACTGTCGTAGAGGCCGTTCGCCGCTGCCGCTCGACAGATCAGTCGAAAGGCCGGCGCAATGTCGGGAGTCAGCCCCTCGATCCACACGTCATTGCAGCCTGCTTTGACGCACGCTCGTAGAAACAACTCCTGCTGATCCTGAATCTCCTGTACTTCTCGCGCGAATCCAACGTACTGATCTGGAATCAGCGCTCCGTCGATGTCGCCTTCCACGTCTGCCTTGAACGCCGCGTAGTCGATGTAGTGCCAGTCACGAACGTGAACGATCGTCAGTTCAGGATTGTCGCACTTGACGACAGCTTCAGCCGACTCGACGCCAGGCAACGTCTTAAGATCCGGGAGATCGGAGAGCGCGCATAATAGAAGGATCTCGAACATGCACGGGTTGTCACTCAAACCTTGCTATGGAGTCAATTCCAGCCTGGTCTCGTCGCGGAACGGAATCCGACTGCGTCGCATGTGCCCGCAAAACCGCAGCACCAGAATTCTGCTTAGACCGCCAGCGGGCATTAACGAGGTAACTGGGGATTTGCATACGTCGAGCACCTTGCCCAGGCCTGATGAGCGGGCGGATACAAAAACAAACAACCGACATCGGCAATTCGCTTTCATATCGCCATTGTCTTCAAACGGCCGTTTCCTTGACGCCATTGTCTGGATGGCCGGGATGTTCGTTAAGATTAGTCATTGCCGAAACATCAGATGACACCGTAAGCCGCACCGGGGAATGCGCCCCAGAGGTGCAATGTCGACGAAACGGTGCTCCAACAAGAGCCCGTGTACGATAGACTTCGATGACTCCTGAGTTGCTACGAACATTCGCCGGAAGCATTCAACCATGGGGAAAGGCCATCCTTTCCCGTCCTGACATTCCGTCACCCGATCGATTGCGATCAGACTCTGACTGAAAGTAAACGGCGAAGATGCCCCGCCGCATTCTCACATCTGAATCGCCGCATTTTCCGTGTGTTTCTCTGGAAACACGAGTGCGAGAGCGTCAGTGCTTCCCGGTCGCGTTGCTTGCGGTCGTCCTGTTTCTGATGGTTGCCGCAGTGAGCTCACCATTGTTTGCTCAAAGCTTCGACCAGCGCGACGAGTGGCAACGTTCGCAGGACTACTTTTCCGGGCTTCGCTCGCGCGGACTGTTTTCGCTGGCTGAGGCGGTTTGCCTCAGAAGGCTAGCTGACAAGACCCTCAATCTCGTTGCTCGAACACGATTTTCGGTCGAACTCTCACAGTCCTTCACAGAGCATTCACGAACGGTTTCAACGCTCGACGAGCAGACCGAACTTCTGAAGCACGCTCGACGAGCAGTCACGGAAGTTCTTGAAAGCCGCCAGAATCATCCCCAGCAATTGTTGCTTGAGTCACAACTGGCTTTCGTCACAGCATCTGAAGTGGAGAGTCTGCGATGGCGATTTGAACTGTCGCCCTTCGACCGAACGCTGACCGAACGTGCGTTTCAGATTTCAGCTTCACTCATCCCGGAATTGCAAAGACTTGAGACCGCGGCAGGAGACCTTGCCAGAGCCCGATCGACCGACGTGATGGGCGAGAAGCTGGAGCCTCACCAGCTTCAGAAACTGCAACGAGCCGTTCGGCTCCGATCAGGTCTGGTGCTCCTCGATCAGGCCAGGCTGTTTCCCGAATCGTCTTCCGACCGCGCCGACGCACTGGTGAAAGCGGACGAAGCCCTGAGACGGCTGGCAGCTGTCTCGTCACGAGATCGAGTCATGTGGCAAAGTCAGCTTGGGCTGATAGAGACACTGCGACTTCGAGGCAATCAGGCTGCCGCGTGGTCAATGCTCAATGCCATGCGTGACGACAAACCTCCCAACGAATTCCGCGATGCGATGGCCGTTGAGCAAGTCGAGTTGCTCATCGACGAGAATCGTTACACCGACGCCGCCGACGTTCTGCAGAAACACCAGAAAGAACAGCGTGCTCTCAATGGGCCACTCAGCTTTCAGTCCGCTCGAGTGTTTCTGAAGTTGTCTCAAATCGCCGAAGAAAAAGATCGCCCACAGCTGGCGTCGGAACTTCGCCAGGAAGTTCAACGAGCGATCCAAATGGCAACCGCGACCGGAAACAACTACTGGGCAACTCGTGCGCAAAACCTGCTGGCTGACGAACAAAGTCGCGACATGTACGGAGCGGAAGTCGGCGCACTGGTGCGCGAAGGCCAGGCTCTCTACGCAGCGGGAAAACCAGATGCCGGGACAGAACGATACGCGCATGCATTCGTCACCGCGAGAAACCAACGAGCCAACGAGGCCGCAGCAGAAATCGGCTACACATACGGGTCACTGCTGCTGCAACAAAAGAAGTTTTCTGACGCGGTTATCGTTTTTCGACTTGTAACTGAACTACACGATCAAGGTCCCCGCGCAGCGGACGCTGACTTGCTTGCTGCGTGGTGCCTCGGAATGGAATTCCGCAACGCGCCGACTCAGGAGAGTCGAGAGGCGTATGAGGCGGCGCTGGTGCATCACCGGGCGACGTTTTCAGGATCCGTAACGGCCAGCGAGGCGACCTGGATGCTGGCACAGATTCAGGAGCAACGTCAACAAACCACAGCAGCGCTCAAGTTGTACGCCTCTGTCCCGGACGGGCACGCACGTTTTACCGACTCAATGATTGGCGTTGCCCGCTGCTCCGAGATCATTCTGGACCGACTTCGACGCCTTAATAAGTCTCGCTCCGAATGGGAGCCGGCTGTCGTCGCCCTGCTCGCGCCCTACGTTCGCTCGATCCTTGATTCGTCGTCGCCGCTGGCAGCAAACGAAGCAGACTTCCTTATTCGAACCGCCAGGATACTGCTGACGCTTGACCTGCCCGACTTCGAATCTGCGGATCGGCTTCTGCAACATGTACTCGTTTCGGCCTCCACAATATCAACTGAATCAACTGACGACGCAAAACAGGAGACACCACTGCCGCAGCCATTACTTGAAACCGCAACCGGGCTCCGCATCGTGTCCTTGACCGGACTGGGAAGAACAGAGGCGGCGACGAGCCTGCTGAGATCGACCGTCGCACTGGACCACGACCATCTAAGCGGAATTCTGCAAGGCCTCACTTCGGCATCGGCGCTTCTTAATCCAGCGCGGCAAAAAAGCGTCGGAGAGATTCAACTGGCGGCGGTTGAAATGGCAGGTCTCAACGTTCTGACGCTCTCCGATTCGGAACTCGACACATTTGGAGCAGTCATCGCATCGGCCCTGGAACAGACCGGTCAGGCA
>JAQBWV010000270.1 GCA_027624335.1 Planctomycetota bacterium | reverse complement strand
TTGCCAAACCCGCCCGAGTTGAGCGACCAATAAGCGGAAGCCGGGAACATTAGGTGAGCGTCATGGTAGTTGTGCAGCGCCAAGCCAATCTGCTTCAGATTGTTCTTACATTGAGAGCGGCGAGCGGCCTCGCGGGCCTGCTGAACAGCCGGCAGTAGCAGTGCTACCAGAATAGCAATGATCGCAATGACGACCAGCAATTCAATCAGGGTAAAACCTCTGCGTGATTTTGAGCCGCTCGACACGGCTGACATTGATTGATTCATGGGTCTCTCCTGCACAGAACAGAACTGATAAATGAAAACGGAACTCCGGCGTAAGATTCCGGAACGATGAACAAATGGATGAAAGAATGAGCGTCCAACTGCCTGTGAAACAGACGCGATCCCTGCCTTGAGCACTCGTGGCAAGACCTGAAATTCCGATCGCTGATCACAAAGTTCGCTGAGACGACGGCGCAATAGATCGTCAGATCGTCGTCCGCGACTCGATTTGCCCGCGGACCACCTTCAGATGAAGGCTCGACGTTCCGAAAGCGCACGCCGCAGGAATTTCCGAAGCACTCATTGCCAGCTGTATTCAGAGGTCTGGCGACTTCGGCAACAGGCGACGTCGAAGTTTCTCAGCAAGCCTCACGACAGGCCGTCAGCAAGACGGCGGAGCACGACCGCGAAGAGCGTATCTTGCGGAGGCTGTTGGAACTGCAACGCTCGGCAGCAATGCAGTCACAAAACGGACTTCGCAACGAGCCACTTCCGCAGATGCTGTGCCAGCCAGTTCCAGAGCGATCAAGTCGCAAAGCGGACAATCACCCGAAAGTGTTGACTTGTTCTCAGGAATGTCTTCGTCAGGCGACTCTGCACCCGCTGAAAGACAATGGGCCGATCCGTTATGACGGTGGCAGTGGGAGTGAGTCGTGCCATCATGTGAGTGGGTCGCCATCGAGGCAACATTGTGATTGCAGTCGTGGCTGTGATGAACATGTACCGACGCAGAGAACCAGGCGAACGACCAGCTCGTAAGGATCAACAGGATGGAAAATCGGCGCAACATCTGGAATTCCGGGGGCAGCATTCACGAAAGCGTATGGCTGAGATTAACGCGTATACGCCACTCAGATCAACATGCTGGCTGCGTAAGTCACAAAATCGTCACAATTAGACAAGTTTTCTTACAGACGGCCAGACAGTCGATTCCCCCATGTGATGCCATGTTAGCGGCGACGTTTCAAAATTTATCTCGGCAGGTTTCGCACACGGGGATGGTGTAGCGGTTTCCACGTCCGAGTTCGCAATTACAATGCCCCGACGTATCCGGCTGGCATGGTTGCCGGAAATTCGAGTGTCAGCTGCTCATTAGCGATCAGCGATCCGGTCGATCATCTGCCTCGCCTCAGCCACGCAGGAAGAAATCAATGTATCTTCGGATGGCTAAACGGGTTCTCCTGGAAACCGACAAACGCCTGCTGTGGAAGTTTGTCTGCAACATGGGCATCCGCGGGACGATGTCCGTTCTCAAGTTCAAGCGCCGATTGAAGCGAGGCGAGTACTTCCCTCCGTTTCTCTACGTCTCAGTAATTAACAGCTGTAACCTGAGATGTCAGGGCTGCTGGGTAGACGTCGCGGCCAAACAGCAGCGGATCGACCTGCAGGCCATGTCGAAACTGATCGGCGAAGCTAAAGAAATGGGCAACGCGTTTTTCGGAATCGTCGGCGGCGAGCCGTTCATGCATCCGGAACTGCTCGACATCTTTGATGCTCACCCGGACTGCTATTTCCAGGTATTCACCAACGGGCACTTCATCACCGACGACGTTGCGAAGCGACTCCGTAAGGCAGGAAACGTCACGCCCCTGATCAGTGTTGAAGGAACGGAGATCGTCAGTGATGAGAGGAGAGGCCGTGAAGGAGTGCTCAGTCAGACGCTGCAGGGAGTTCAGAATTGCCTCAACAATCGATTACTCACTGGCGTCTGCACCAGCGTCTGCAAAACGAACATTGACGAACTCGTGACTGAAGCGTGGACCGACCGACTGATTGAAATGGGCGTCTTTTACACGTGGTTTCACATTTACCGTCCGATGGGACCAGATGCCTGTCCGGATCTTTGTTTGAGCCCCGAGCAACAGCTGCGGGTACGTAAGTTCGTGGTCGAAATGCGGGCAAAGAAGCCAATCGCCATCGTCGACGCGTACTACGACGGAGAAGGCAAAGCTCTTTGTCCCGCCGCGACGGGGATCAGTCACCACATTAATCCGTGGGGCGATATCGAACCGTGCCCGATCATCCAGTTCGCGACGGACAGCATTCATGATGAGACAAAGTCGTTGCGGGAAAAGTTCTCGTCGAAGTTCATGTCCGACTTTCGAAAGCTGGCTTCGTCGACGACACGCGGATGCATCGTGCTGGAACGTCCCGATCTGCTGGAAGAACTTGTCGTTCTGCATGACGCCAAAGACGCGACGGCTCGCGGCACCGCACTTGAAGAACTTCGGAAAATGGAAGTACGAACTTCGCAGTTTAATCCGGAGCAACAGATTCCAGAGAAGAGCTGGGTCTATCGCCTGGTAAAGCGATTTCTGTTTAACGATTTTGGAGCTTACGACGGGCACGACCACTCAACGTCAGCGGCTCCGTTCGTCCTGCAGGCACGCGAGCAGGACGAATCTCACCAACTGGAATCTCGATTGCCGGCATCAGGAAGTCAGCATCCTTGACCAATGTTGCGATTTGAATTCTTCTTGATCGAGTCGAATCCTGGCTGTAGTCCTCTTGAACTGAAGTCTCTATTCTGAACCAGCGACAAGAATGATCCGGAACGGCTGCGGGGCGTTGGTCGGCGCCATCCAGAACTTACGGTCGTGTCCTCGAACTATTCAACCTGATTTGACCCAGAGTCTCAGCGGACAGGAAGCGCCATGTCTAACGAAGAACCTCAGATTCCGCCCGATGCTCCCGCAGTCGCCGCTGCTATGGAGGAGAGCTCACAAGCTCACTCGCACAGGGCGTCTTCTCCTCCCGGATCGATCTATCTGATCTCGTATCCGAAGATCGTGTTTCTCTACCCGACGTTTTTCATGGCATTGCTGGCGGGGCTGATCATTTACTTCAGCGGCGAGGTCGACGTCGCGCACAGTCGAACCGGTGAAGTGGCAACGCTGATGTTTCTCGGTGTCCTGACCCTGAATCTGTGCGTCGTAACGTTCGACTTTCCCAGGACGACGTCACTGACGCTGTTTTTCTTCGTCGCGATGCTGATCATGGGCGCGTTTCTGACGTTTACCTACCGGCCTGATTTGCTTCCAGTGGTCGGTGACGTCTTCAAACATCTCAAACCCTGGGCGAATTATCAGTTCTTCTTCCTGATCTCGACGATTCTCTTCCTGTTTTATGTGGCTGTCCTGGTGGCAGTCCGATATGACTACTGGGAAGTTCGGCCAAACGAACTACTGCATCATCATGGATTTCTTTCCGACCTGAAGCGGTATCCCGCGCCGAACCTGCGGATCGACAAAGAAATCAACGACGTTTTCGAGTATATGCTGCTCCGTTCGGGTCGTTTGATTCTGCACGCTCGACACGAAACGCGAGCCATCGTGCTGGACAACGTTCTCTTTATTAACCACAAAGAGCAGCTCCTGACGAAAATGCTGGGAGCGTTGCAGGTGTCTGTTCGCGACGATGGCTGATTCCACAGGAACTCTGCATGCGTGGTCTGTTCGTCACCGGAACTGACACCGACGTCGGCAAGACCTATGTCGCGGCGATGATCACGCGGGAGCTGGTCGCTGCTGGTGTCTCGACGGGCGTTTTCAAACCCGCGTGTAGCGGAGCCGTGCCTGACGGCTCCGTATTACGCTGGCCGGACTTGGAAACACTTGCGGCGGCAGCGGGGATTTCCAATGTCGATCTTGTTTGCAATCAGAGGTTCCAGGCTCCGCTGGCTCCTCCGATTGCGGCAAGGCTGCTGGGAAACCGAGTTGATCTGGACGAGATCAAGCAACATTTTCTTGGCTGGTCGTCCCGAGCGGATGTCGTCGTGGTCGAGGGAGTTGGCGGCTTGCTTTGTCCCCTGACAGACGAACAGACCATCGCTGATTTTGCCGTCTGGGTGGGCTTTCCGCTGGTCATCGTCGCTCGGCTGGGACTGGGCACGATCAATCACACATTACTGACAATTGAAGCCGCCAGGCAGCGGAAGCTCGATATCGCTGGCGTGATATTCTGTGATGGAGACAATCTTGCCGACAGTCAGGCGGGACAGACGAACGGTGACGAACTGGCCCGCCTGACGGACGTCCCTTTACTGGGAATTGTTGACTTCGGCAGTGATTCGGTCAGGTTGCGGGATGGAGAATCGCAGGCCAGAATAGACTGGTCTCGACTGGCCGGAACACATCAAGGTTGAGCGATCGATGTGTCTGTCGCCTTTAACTGGCTGATCAGTCGGCTTGTCTCCGGTCGAGACTATCGGTTCTGCTTCCTTATCTCAATCTCACCCCTGTTAATTCGCTTTGAACCATTCTTGCGTGCTGCCGAGTCTTCCTTGATGGATTCAATTCTCCGCCGCGATCCGGGTTCGAGTGTTCTGAGAGTTTTCGACAATGGCATTTGAAGTTGCGTGCAGTCAGTGTGGGGGACGACTGATGGTCGAACAGGCCGGAGTCATTGTGGCCTGTCCTCACTGTGGAGCCCACCTCACGATCGAGCAGCCAACCGCGACAAATGGCGGCACCGAGCATGAATCGGTAAATCACGAACACGCCGGATCAGCAGTTGCTGAGGCACCGGGTCAGTCGGATGTGGACGAGCAATCCACGATAGGCTCGGGTGTGTGTACGGAAGGGGTACTGTCGTCGGCAGAGCCCGAAACGGCGGTGTTGACCGAATCGCCAGCTGGTGTGGCTTTGGTCAATGAGCTGCCTGAGACGTCATCGACAGTTGCAGAAACGCCCGGCGAGCAGATGCCGACTTCTGGAAATCTTCTGGCATCAGCAACTGCTGCGGAGCAGTATCCTGTCAATGCTGCGAGCGGCTTGCTGGTCTCCACTCCGTCGGGACAAGGAGCAGCCACGCCACCGCAATCTACTCCGGTAGTAAGTGCTCATCCGGCCCCGAATGCAATCCCCACAGAAACATCGTCGAATGAGGTCGGAAGTCTTCCTCGAGTTGCGTTGGCTGGTGGACGCGGTATTTCGCGTCATACGTTCACACTGTTGCGCAATTACGCGATTGCAATGACGCTTGCCGTACTGTTTCTCGTATTCAAACTCCTCAACCCGAATACTTCTGCACTTGAAAGTTTGCCGGACGTCAAGCCGCAGAAGAAGAACGACAAGATCGTCTACAAGCTGGTTCCGGAAGCGACTGAAATGCCGCCCGGCCACCTGCTATCGCTGGGCGATTCTCAACGATTCGGCAATCTGAAAGTCACGCCAGTTCGCGTAACTCGCGAGCCGATCGAGTTCGAGCATCATCTGGGCGACCCTGCGGTCGCACGCGAACCCGGTCCGGACGTGGTCAAGCTCTGGTTCGAATTTGAAAATCTGTCGTCCAATCAACGCATTGCTCCATTGGATGGACTCGTTTTCAGGAGAGACGACAACGACTTCGAGAACGTCCGCTCGAACAATTTCGTCTGCCGACAAACTGAGAAGAAGAAAAGCGGCAAGCTGGTCTTTGTTTACGATTTGAATGAAAACGACATTTGGGTTCTTCGAGGTCATAACGTTCAGCATGAAATCGCGCCTGGGGAAAAACTCGAAACATACATCCCGACCAGCGACGAAGGCATTGCTCAATTGCTGAATTCTGACGAGCCGCTGATCTGGAGAGTGCATTTCCGCAAGGGCTACAGCCCGCAGAACTACGGCGTGACGACGGTCATTGAAGTGGCCTTCGAAAGCTCCGACATCGGACGCGGCTCCGCAGCTCCCAAAGCGGCAGCGTCAGGCAAGGCAGAAGCAACATAGCTCGCCAGCTTCTCGTCCTGGCATTGACAGGAGTGCGCTCGCGAATGGTTTTCTACAGATCGTTTTCTCGCACTGCTGCCAGTTTTGCGGCGAGCTTTGCTTTGAAACGATCGACAAGTTCCTGGTGTTCGGGTAGCTCGGCCAGGTTCGTGTACTGCTTTGGATCGCTCGCCGTATCGAAGAGTTCGATGCCGGCCGACGCGTCTTCCTTGTACTGGATGTAGGCGTAGCGGTCCTCGCGGAGCAGGAATCCCTGCCGCGAAGGGGCGACGCTGAATGCGGCGTCTCGAACTTCGACCGTCGGATCGTTCAGCATTGCGGAGATGTCCTTGCCCTGGAGTCGGTCAGGTACGTCAAGGCCGCACAACTTTGAGATTGTTGGATACAGGTCCAACAGTTCCGTCAACGAGTGGCAGACGGCGGGTTCCCTGCCAGGCACGCTGATGATCAGCGGGACTCCTGAAGACTCGTCGCGAAGACTGACCTTCGCCCAGAAGTCGTGCTCGCCTAAATGGTAGCCATGATCGCTTGTGAAGATGACGATCGTTTTGTCATCGAGCCCGGCCTTGTTCAGTGCGGCCATGACCTTGCCGACCTGAGCGTCCATAAAGGCCACCGAAGCGTAATAGCCGCCGACAGCTTTTTGCTGTCGGCGACTGTCCATCTTCATGTTCAGGCTGGTTTTGTAGTTGATGCCCGCTTTCGGAATGTCATCCCAGTCGCCTTCAACCTTTTCCGGCAGCAGCATTTTGCTGTACGGCTTAAACGGCGGGTAATAGTTGCGAGGTGCCACGAACGGGACATGCGGCCGCACAAAACCAACGCCCAGCCAGAATGGTTCGTCCTTGTGCTTCTCGATCAGCTCGACAGCCTTCGCGGCGGTTTTGCCATCAGAGTGCACCAGGTCATCACCGTCTGCTTCGACGACGACGAACGTGTTCCCACCGACAGCTGGCTTCTTTCCGTCCGGATTGTTCTCCAGAGTTTCACCATCGCCGGGAGCTTTCCATTCCGGCCCCCCGCTGTTGAATCGTTCGGTCCATGAAGCAGGATCGTCCGCGCCGTCGCCGCCATCCTCGATCCCACCGGGAACACCCATGTGATAAATCTTGCTGACTCGCGCGGAGTAGTAGCCGTTATTTTTGAAGTGCTGCGCCCAGGTCGCGCGATCGCCGATTTGTGGACGAGGACTTGTGTAACCAAGCACGCCGGTCGCGTGTGGGTAATAGCCGGACATGAACGACGCTCGCGAAGGGCCGCAGTACGTCCCCTGGCAGTAGGCTCGCGTGAATCGCGTTCCGCGAGCGGCGATGCGGTCAATGTTCGGAGTGCTGCAGACTGTGTTGCCGTAACACGACAGAGCCGTCGCCGTCAGATCGTCCGAGATGATGAACAGGACGTTGTATTGCTGCTGTTTGTCGGTCGAGACTGAACGGGTTGAGTCTGCGGCCGTCATGTTCCGGGCTGTGACTGAAGTCAGTACGCAGATACAGAATGAAAGGATTACAGCACGGCAGTAAGCGTTCTTCATCAAGTTATCTCCATGACGGGTGATGTGATGTGTCCTGGCCGCGTCCGATGGTATGGTTTCACGCAACCGCTCGCGACGTTGCGAGAGCAGTTCGCTTTGCATCCCGACTTAATCAACCCGGTTTCAACAGGAAGGTATAACATGGCCCGTCATCTCGTCCCTTTGTGGCTGCCTGCTTCGGCCTTTACCCGCCACCTTGCCAGTTACCTGCTTGCTGTTTTCATATTGAGTTCGATATTCGAACTGCGAGTTCAGGGAGCCGATCCCCCTCACCAGCTCAGAATCCTGTGCTACAACATTCATTACGGCCAGGGCAACGACGGTAAGTATGACGTCGCCCGACTTGCCGACGTCATCTTGCAGACGAAGCCAGACCTTGTCGCTCTGCAGGAAGTTGATGTCGGAGTGAAACGTTCCGACCGCGTCCACCAGGCTCAACGACTGGGCGAGCTGACGGGACTTGCCGTGCGGTTTGGTCCAACTCAGCACTACGAAGGTGGACTGTTTGGAAACGCCGTACTGACACGATTTCCGATCCTCGACGTCGCGATTCACCCGCTCCCCTACACCGAAAGTACTCCGGAACGCACGACGTACCCTCGTGGTGCGATCGCAGTCACGGTGACAGGGCCAGACGGAAAGTCGCTGCGATTTATCAGTACGCACTTCCAGCACAACGTGCCGGAAGACCGCGTCGCCGAGGCCAAAGCGATCAATCAACTCTTTGCCGCCGAAGGTGATGGCTTGCGAACCATTCTTGCCGGAGACATGAATGCCCAACCGCACGAAGAGCCGATTACGGAACTGCTGATGCATTGGACCAACGCGATCGACAAGGCGATGACTCCGACCGCTCCCGCGACAATGCCACGATCCCGAATCGACTACGTCTTCTACAGAAGCAACTCCTCGTTTCGTTTCTTGGAGTCCAGGGTGATCCCTGAGGTCATGGCTTCTGATCATCGCCCGGTGCTCGCGATTCTTGAGTTACATCCTTAGGAACGTGTCGGGATTAACTTCCCGACTTCAGACCGCGTCATTCCCGCGCAGGCGGGGAACCCGTTGGTTTTT
>JAQBWV010000269.1 GCA_027624335.1 Planctomycetota bacterium | reverse complement strand
GGCCACCATCTGCTCGCGGCGAAGGCTATTCAATACTTCTTCGACCATGGTGAATCCAAGCCGAATATGAGCGGCAATCCTGCGACCGGTCACTGAGCCTCGGGCTGCGAGCAGTTTCAGAATCAGACGGCCTGCCATATCCGCCGACAAGCCAGCTTCTTCCAGCGAACGCGGTGCCTTTGGGAAAAACCGAACTTCTTTCGTTCGGGCACGCGGAGCGGGCGTCTGACGAACGGTCTCGGACACCGACACGGGCTGTGTGCGTGTCGGTGCTGGTGTAGAAGTGAATTGCCGAGACCCCTCGAGCTGTGGTTGAGTGGCTGCAGGCTGAGCTGTTGCCATAGCGCCAGCGGCAGGACGTTGTCGCGCTGGTGAGTTATCCAGATTCGACCAAAGGTCGTCCAGGAAATAACTCATGGATTGAGTTGAAGAGGGCATAGCCAATTCCAATGCCGATCTGGAAGAACTCCGAGACCTGCTGCCGATGGAGATCATTAGACGACGGACTGGATCCTCAGCATGGCCCGCGTAGAGAGACCTACCGTCACATATGACTTTCGAGACTAGTTCACAAAGAGGGAATGGCGGGCGAAACTACTTCGGAACGAGCAACTTACAGCAGTTGACCGACGCGACAATTCGGTACATCCTGCCTGCATCGGTTATGCGACGTTTTCGGCGGATACGGATGGGCGCCTGCACTCGCGAGATCTTCTGGCGGACGTCCTTCAAGGACAACTTCGTGCCGAAGCACGTCCGCGATGTCACGTGGAAAAGGTAGCTGTGTTCTGGAAACTGCAGCCCTTGTGCGAGGCGGTGCGTTACAGGCGAGGAATTCGCAGGCCGCCATCGATATGTAAAACCTGGCCTGTTGCGTAGGGGATGTCTCCTCGCACGAGTGTCGCGACCGCACGACCAATGTCTGCGGGTTCTCCCCAGCGTTTCTCCAGCGTCAGGCCATCGGCGATGAGCTGGTCGTATTTTTCAGTCACGGCGGAAGTCATGTCCGAACGGATGACTCCCGGCTGAACTTCGTAAACTCGAATGCCGAACTCCGCCAGTCGTGTGGCCCATAGCTTCGTCGCCATTCCGGTGGCGGCTTTGGTGAGACAGTAGTCACCGCGATTGGTCGAAACGAACTCTGCCGAGATCGACGACACGTTCACGACACACGGTTCTGCTTCGATGCCTGCGTCCTGCAGGTCGATCATGAAGTTCGCAGCCAGTTGAGTCAGGAAGTAAGGGCCTTTCAGATTGACGGCGACAACCCGGTCAAAGCTCTCTTCGTCGGCTTCGAGAAGATCCTTGCGACCGGGAGAAGTTATTCCGGCGTTGTTGACCAGCACGTCGAGGCGGCCGAACTCGCTTCGCACTTTCTGAATGACTGACTGGCGATCGGCTGGAGACCCGACGTCACCCTGGCAATAAACAACACTCACACCGTCATCGCGTAATGCCTTCAGGACATCCTGAACCTGATCCTCAGCCCGCACGCCGTTCAACGCGAGTGCATACCCATCCGCCGCCAGCGACTTAGCGATTCCCAGACCGATTCCTCTGGCACCGCCGGTGATCAAAGCCACTCGAATGCTTGAAGTCATGATCAGGTTCTCTCAGAAAACATCGCAGAGCCAGTAGCGTTCAAACGCAAAGTTCGCAGAGAGACCTCTTCTTTTCCTCGGCGCGAACTCGGCGACATCCGCGATTAACCGTTGCCAGTCGGAAGTTTAACCACCAAGCGCTTTGCGGAAGACGTCGGCTCCGACTTTGAGCGCTTCGGCGAGTTTGGCCGGGTTCTTTCCACCGGCTTCTGCGAGGTCAGGACGTCCGCCGCCTCCCCCGCCAACGACCTTCGCCGCTTCGCGTACGCAGTCTCCGGCTTTCGCGCCTTTCGCGATCACGTCTTTCGTCACCGCAGCCAGCAACGAGACCTTGCCGTCGATTTCTGCTCCCAGCAATACCGCTGCAGATCCCGCTTTGCCTCGCAGCTTGTCTGCCAGTTCACGCATTCCATCCCGATCCAGACCGGTGGCCAGGTGAGTGATGATCCGCACGCCGTCGATTTCTTCAGCCTGCGCAATCAGATCGTCAACGGCTCCCGTAATGGACTGCGAGGCTTGTTTCGCTAGTTCTTTGCGAGCGTCCCGCATTTCATCCTGGAGTTGCTGCAGGCGGCGAGGGACTTCCTGAGGCTGCGTCTTCAACGTCTGAGCAATCTCTTTGAGCAGCGAATCCGCTTCACGCACGCGCTGGAGTGCTCGACGACCGGTCGTTGCCACAATTCGCCGCACGCCGGCAGCAACGTTCTCTTCGCTGACGATGCGGCACAGGCCGACCTGCCCCGTATTATCGAGATGCGTCCCGCCACACAATTCCTTGCTGTAGTTGCCCATCGTGACGACTCGAACACGGTCCGGGTATTTCTCGCCGAACAGAGCCATCGCTCCACCAGCCTGAGCTTCTTCCTTCGACATGTAGTTGATGCTGACGGCGGAGCCTTCTGACACTCGATCGTTGATGATGTCTTCGATTCGCAGAAGTTCATCGGGGGTAACAACGGCGCCGTGAGAGAAGTCAAAACGCAGGACATCGTCTTCCACCTTGGAGCCTCGCTGCACAGCGTGTTCGCCCAGCACGGTGTGCAACGCGTGGTGCAACAGGTGCGTTGCCGAGTGTGCTCGACGAATCCCAGCGCGGCGGTCGAGCGTGACTTCGGCGGTGACTTTCTGGCCAACCTTCAGCGAACCGCTGACAAGCTGACTTCGATGGACGATGAGGTCTGTGTGTTTCTGTGCGTCGATAACCTGCAACTCCGCCTCACCCGTTCGGATAACGCCGGTGTCGCCGACCTGACCTCCGGACTCTCCATAGAACGGCGACTGATCAAGAATGACATCGACTGCGGTCAGCGCGGTACTGACTTCGTCGACCGTTTTTCCATCGACGACAAGCCCAACGATTTCAGCTTCAGCGGACGTCGCTTCATAAGCCAGGAACCCGGTGTCACCGTGTTTTTTGCGGATGTCATCGAGCGGTCCGGCAGCCATGACGCCCCAGCTCCCGACACCGCTCTTCAGCTTGTGAACGTTTTCTGCTCGGCGGAAGCCGTCCATGTCGATCGTCATGCCGTGGTCTGCGGCCAGAGCCTGGGTGAGATCCAGAATGAAGCCGTCGGTCTGGTGGAGATCGAAAACATCTTCACCCGGCAGCACGCCGCCGGCTTTGGTCCTGCTGGCGAGCTTTTCGAATTTCGATAAACCTCGATCGATCGTTCCGAGAAAGTGTGATTCCTCTTCGCGAATTGTGCCCGACACACTCTTGACGGTCTGAGCCAGTTCCGGATACGGAACTTTCATGGCATCAATGACTGCCGGCACAAGCTGATGCAGGAACGGGTCACGTTGACCCAGCAGATAGCCTTCCAGAAACGCTCGTCGCAACAACAATCGGATGATGTACTCCGATCCGTTGCTGCCGGGGGCGACACCTTCGTGGATAGCGAACGCGCAGGCTCGCAGATGATCCGCGATTCGTCGCAGTCCGCGCCCCTGTCTGGCGTTGAACTCGTATTTCGTACCGACAATCTCTCCGGCGGCGATACACAGCGGCTTCAGAGAGTCGATTTCGAAGTTGCTGACCACGCCCTGCATCACAGCGGCGGTTCGTTCGAGACCCATGCCGGTGTCGATATTCTTGCTTGGCAGCGGGTGCAGGTTGTCAGGCGGATTGCCGACGCGGTTGAACTGTGTGAAGACGAGATTCCAGATCTCGACTTTGTTGCCGTTATCGGGTGTGTAGTAGATTTCGGAACACGGTCCACAGACTCCGTCAGGCCCCAGTGAAGGCGAACTGGCCGGCCAGAAGTTTTCGCCTTCGTCCTCGCGAGTGATCTGGCTCGCTGGCACGCCAACTTCTTCGTGCCAGATTTTGAACGCTTCGTCATCGTCGAGGTACACCGTGATGGAAAGCCGCTCGGGAGCCAGACCCAACCACTTCGGATCCGTCAAGAACTCCCAGGCCCAATGAATGGCGTCTTTCTTGAAGTAGTCACCAAACGAGAAGTTACCGAGCATCTCGAAGAACGTGTGGTGGTACGCCGTGACGCCGACGTTACCGATGTCTCCGGTGCGGATGCACTTCTGACAGGTCGTCGCTCGCGTGAAATCCAGCGGTCCAATGCCCATGAACTGGTTCTTGAACTGGTTCATGCCGGCCGGAGTGAACAGCACCGTCTTGTCGTCGCGCGGCACGAGCACATCGCTGGGGCGACGGATGCAGCCTTTGGACTCGAAGAAGGACAGGTATTTCTCGCGCAGTTCATCAGTTTTCATGGCGGCTTTTCCGGGACAGCAGTTGTCTGAACGGGCGGCATGATAGTGTGGCGGGGTCCGGCATCAAACCGGCTGAGATGCTGTTGAATGTCTCCAGGAAAACCGGCTGATTGACGCCATGTCCGACCTCGCCATACTGGTCTTTCCTGAGGCGGTATCGCGCCGTTGCCGTCGTCACAGCGTGCGTGACTCAGAAGCACGATCACTTCCTCTATGAGCTTTCCGTTGAGTATCACACGCGATTTTGCTGAGAGAATCCCAAGTGAAAGGTCGAAATCCATGTTTTCTGCTGGCGATAACTCTTATGTACGAATCCGAATCTGCTGGTCGCTACTGATTGTCGCGGGAGTCGGTGTGTCGGGTCCTCCGCAGCCTGCCTCGGCGAAGGATGCGAGGCTCCCGAACTTTGTTGTGATCTTCACCGACGATCAGGGTTACCAGGACGTCGGCGCGTTTGGCTCGCCGGACATCGAGACTCCGAATCTCGATCGCATGGCGGCTGAAGGCGCACGGTTCACGGATTTCTATGTCTCGCAGGCGGTATGTTCGGCATCGCGAAGCGCGTTAATGACCGGATGCTACAACGTTCGAATCGGCATCCTGGGAGCACTCGGCCCATCCTCAACGATCGGTATCCACGACGACGAAATGACGATCGCCGAAGTTCTCAAACAGAAGGGCTACGCGACGGCGATCTATGGAAAATGGCACCTCGGGCATCATCCTCAGTTTCTGCCAACGCGACACGGATTCGATGACTACTTCGGCCTGCCTTATTCCAACGACATGTGGCCGTACCATCCCAACGTGCTGCACTTGCCGATGGAACAACGATTGAAGAAGTGGCCGAATCTGCTGCTGATAGAAGGCGAGAAGATCATCAACCCGATGGTCACACCGGAAGATCAGACGCACCTCACCACGTGGTACACCGAGCACGCCGTTTCGTTTATCGATAAGAACAAAGACCAGCCGTTCTTTCTGTATGTACCTCACTCGATGCCGCATGTTCCGCTGTACGTCAGCGAGAAGTTCAAAGGTAAATCGAAGCGAGGTCTCTATGGCGACGTGATCATGGAAATCGACTGGTCGGTCGGTCAAATCCTTGCCGCATTGAAGAAGAATGGTCTCGACGAAAACACGATGGTCATCTTCACGTCTGACAACGGCCCGTGGCTGGCGTACGGGAATCATGGAGGCTCGGCGTTGCCTCTTCGAGAAGGCAAAGGCACGATGTGGGACGGCGGTTGTCGCGAGCCGTTTATTGCTCGCTGGCCGGGAAAGATTCCCGCCGGTCACGTGTGCAGCGAAGTCGCCGCGACCATCGACATTCTGCCGACGCTGGCTCATCTCGCCAGAGCACCGCTGCCGAAACACGCGATCGATGGTGAAAATATCTGGCCGTTGCTCTCCGGGCAGGACGGAGCGAAGTCTCCACATGAGTATTACGCGATGTACTGGGGTCGCGATCTGCAGGCAGTTCGCAGCGGCAAGTGGAAGCTGCATTTTCCACACGACTACCGCAGCCTGAAAGACGTGCCCGGCCATGACGGACTTCCTGGCCCCTACATCCAGAAAAAGACGGGCCTGGAACTTTACGATCTCGAAACCGACATCAGTGAATCGACGGATCTGGCGGCAAAGAACCCGGATGTCGTCGCTCGATTGCAGAAATATGGAGAGGAGATTCGAGCCGAACTCGGAGACAGCCTGACCAAAGTCCAGGGAGCTGGAAGTCGCTCGCCCGGTCAACTTCGGAAGTAACGTGAGAATCAGCCAGGAATCGTATCGGCAACAACTTGCCGACGGTTTCGGCAAGTTGCTACCTCAGCGGCTTTACATCCCAGATTTCGCTGGCGTACTGGCTGATCGTTCGATCGCTCGAAAACCATCCGCTTGCTGCCGTATTGAGAATACTCATCGTGTCCCAGCGATCCTGATCCACGTAGGCATCATTCACCTGTTGCTGAGCATCGATGAAGCTGCGCAGGTCGGCGATCGTTAACCATGGGTCGTGGGCGTTCCGCAGACCGGCAGTCAGCATGCTGAAGATGCCGGGTTCCGAATCGTTGAATGTGCCGCCCTCAAGCAACTGCATGATGCGCTGGATATCGCTGTCGCCGGCAATGATCGTGTTCGGCTGGTAGTTCGAGCGTGTCTGTTCGACACCTGCCGCGTCCAGGCCGAACAGGAAGAAGTTTTCATCGCCTGCCTGTTCACGGATCTCGATATTCGCTCCGTCCAGCGTGCCGATCGTCAGAGCTCCGTTCATCATGAATTTCATGTTTCCCGTGCCCGATGCTTCTTTGCCAGCAGTTGAAATCTGCTCCGACAGTTCCGCTGCCGGGCAGATGACTTCCATGGCCGAGACACGGTAGTTCGGCAGAAAGACAACCTTGAGAAGATCCTTTGCTGCGGGATCGGCATTGATCACCTGCGCCACGTTGTTGACCAGCTTGACGATCAGCTTGGCGACGTGGTAACCGGGAGCCGCTTTTCCTCCAATCAAAATGCACCGTGAGACCATGCCGCCTGTGTCGCCTTGCCGAATTCGATCATACAGATGGATCGCGTGCAGCACGTTCAACAGTTGGCGTTTGTATTCGTGGATACGTTTGACCTGGACGTCGAACAAAGCGGACTCACTGAACTGAACTCCGGTTTCTCTCGCGACCAGCTGGATCAGCCGTCTTTTGTTGTCCTGTTTGACCTCGCGCCATTTGTGGCGAAACGCAGCGTCTGTGGCACAGGGGGCGAGGTTCGCGATCTGGCTGAGATCCGTCTGCCACCCCGCTCCAATCGTCTCGTCCAACAGCTGACGCAGCCCCGGATTGCAGTGAGCGAGCCAGCGACGCTGAGTCACACCGTTGGTCTTGTTGTTGAATTTCTCTGGCCAGAGCTCAAAGAAGTCGCTGAACAGTCCCTGCTTGAGCAACTCGGTGTGCAGACCGGCCACGCCATTCACTGAGAAGCTTCCGACAATCGCCAGATACGCCATTCGGACATGCGGATACTCACCGTCTTCGACCAGCGACATTCGCGACAGCGCAGCGGGATTGTTCGGGAAATGCTCCGCGACTCGAGCCAGAAAACGTGAATTGATTTCGTAGATGATCTCCAGCAATCGAGGCAGCAGGCGGCTGAACAGCGCCACCGACCAACGCTCCAGCGCCTCGGGCAGCAAAGTATGATTGGTGTAGGCCATGCATTTCCGAGTGATGGCCCACGCGTCATTCCACTCCACCTGATGCTCATCCATCAGCAACCGCATGAGCTCCGGGACCGCACATGCCGGGTGAGTGTCGTTCAGCTGGAAGCAGTTGCCCGCACCGAAATCAGTAAAGTCTTCACCGTGCTGAGCGACCCAATTGTGCAGGACATCCTGCAAGCTGGCTGAAACGAGGAAATACTGCTGTTTCAGTCGCAGTTCTTTGCCGTTCTCGCTGCTGTCGTTCGGGTACAACACCATCGTGATCTGCTCGGCCATATTCTTGGCGGCCACAGCTTCCGTGTAGCTTCCTGCGTTGAATTCTTCGAGGTTGAACTCGTCCGTTGCAGTCGCCTTCCACAAGCGAAGCGAGTTCACGGTTCCGTTGCGATAACCAGGAATCGGCATATCGAACGGCAGCGCCAAGACGTCGTGACCGCCAGCCCAGCGGACTCGAGCCGTTCCGTTACTGTCCCGGTAATGCTCGGTATGCCCATAAAAATGAACTCGCCGAGCATCCTCAGGACGTTCCAGTTCCCACGAGTTTCCGTCTCTGAGCCAGTGATCGGGATTCTCGATCTGCCGACCGTTTTCAATTTGTTGATGAAACATCCCATACTCATAGCGCAGCCCGTAGCCGACAACTGGTAACTGCAGGTTGGCGCAACTATCCAGGAAGCAGGCCGCCAGACGCCCGAGACCTCCGTTACCGAGTCCCGCGTCGTGCTCGCGTTCGACGACTTCCTCAAGTTCGACACCAAACCGATGCAGTGCGTGACGAACACCTTCGTTGAGATCAAGATTCGCAACGGCGTTGCTCAGCGAACGCCCAATCAGGAATTCGAGCGACAGATAATAGACCTTCTTGTCATCACTGGCGGCCAGACGATCGCGCGTATCAAGCCAGTCGGGGATCAGCTGGTCACGCACGGCCGCAGCGAGTGCTCGATAAAGGTAACTCACGTCAACGGTGGATTCCTGATGCCCCAGCGTAAACGTCAGATGGCGAATGACTTCCTGATCGATGCCAGAAAGTATCCTGTGTACTGATTCGGATGATTTATCTGCAGAGAACTGCGTATCAAGCATTGATGTCATGACTCTGATTCCAGGTGGATCTTTGTGGTCATAGGAAT
>JAQBWV010000019.1 GCA_027624335.1 Planctomycetota bacterium | reverse complement strand
TCGAAGGCTGGCACGTGAAAAACAGAATCTGCTGCGAGGAAGCCAGTTCCAGAATTGCTTCCGCCGCCGCACGAGCCCTGACCGGATCGAAGTTGACCAGAATGTCGTCAAACACCAGCGGCAGCGGCTCGAAGTGACGCACGAACTCGCTGACGAAACCGAACCGCAACGAAAGATAGAGTTGTTCAGCGGTCCCGCGACTCAGCTGGTCTGTCTCTTTGGTCTGACCGTCTGGAGTCCGCACCACGACGCAGCTGCCGTCGTCTGACGGTCGGATTTCTGAATATCGACCGCCGGTGAAACGCGAGAAAAAACTTTCCGCTTCGCTCAACACAGCCGGTCGCCGCTCTCGTTCGTATTTCTCGCGAGCCCGATCGATCAGATACGCGGCGAGCTTCTGCACGGACCAGTCCACGGCTCCGGTTTCCAACTCCGTCCGGGCAGATTGCTCTTCGATTCGCAGTTGCGACAGCTCGTCGGTTTTTTCAAGCTGCTCCAACTGCTCCTTCAACCGCCCGCGCTCATCCGCCGCGTCCGTGTGATTCTGTTCGCAGTTCTGAATCTGCTCGTCCAGTTCGTGCTTCTCCCGCGACAAAGCTTCTGGCGACGAAATCTGCAGTTCATTTTGAAGTGCCCGGAGTGCTTCACCACTACCAACAAGCTGGCACAGCCGGGTCTCGCATTGCTTGATCCGGTGTTGAGTTTCTCTCCGCTGCTCGAAATGCTCGGCCTTCAGACGAAACGATTTCTCGTCCACTGACTCTGCCTCAGCGAAGAGTTCATCAATAGCGCACTGACGCCCATCGATCTTCCGCTGAAGCTGAACAAGTCGGTTGTCTGCGACTTCGACTTTCTCGACGAGTCCAACGGCCGTTCTGCGTGCCTCGTCTTCGTGCTCCAGCAACACCAGCAGCTCACTCACGGTGTGACTCGCATCATCAGCAGAACTTGTCGTCAGACCTGCAGCCGCAGCAGTTGCGAGAACTTCACGACGATAGGAGCCGATCGATTGCAGTAAAGACTCTACGTGAGCACGTCGATCTGTGACGACGGTCAGCTGATCACGAGCACGCTCCACTGCCTGCAGAGCATGCGGAGCGTTTTCTGCCGTCAGAGTAGTTTCCAGCCCGATGTGAAGCAGCAGCGAGTTCCACTCCTCTGTGACCCGCTGCTCGGCATTGAGGGATTCGCGATGTGACTTCGATGTCGCGTCGACGCGCCGCTTCAGGTTGGCAACTCGTTCCTCACCATCCTTCAGCTGGCGATGCAAGTCGCCTTGAGTCTGCGCATCACGGTCGTACTGACCGAGACTCACCGCCAGGTCATCCACCACTCGCAGCACATCGTCGCCCGCTTCAGATTCAAGCAGCCAGTGGACCGTGATCGCTCGAACCTTGTCTTCATAGTCCCGCATCGCTGCCAGAATCTGAGTAACGCGGCCACGGTCTCGATCAATCGATTTGAGTTGCTCGCGAGCGGCGTCCAGCTTTGCCAGCACGTTCGCCGCGCTCTCCGGCGTCAACGATTCAGGCAGACCTGTTGCGATCAACCAGCCGCTCCATCGCTCAACGGCATCTTTCAGCTGCACAGCCAGTTCGTCTTTACGTCGACGTGCCTCGATGAGTGTCTGATTGCACTTCGCAAGACTCGCCTGAGCGTCGCTGTGTTTCTGTTCGACAGGTCTCCGCCGCTGCAGAAGTTCCACTGCCGCCTCGACGTCGGCTTCTGCCGCGTTCAGATCTCTCACATCGAACTGAGTAGCGAGGTCCGCGGACGTCGCCAACTCGGTGAACTGTCCGTTCACTTTCTCAAGACGTCCACACAGGTCGCTCTCGGACTGTTGCAGAGTTCCTCGTCGAATTTCCAGCTCGGCGCAATCCCGCGATCGCTGTTCACGATCGAGTTTGCCACGCTCCTTTGCCGCCCGCGCGACAAAGATCACTAAACCTGCAAGTCCGACGGTGAGTGCCAACACGATTCCGCCGGTCACCCAGTCCTCGCGACCCAGACCCAAACCGAGCAAACCGACCAGCCCCACCGCCACCAGCAATGGAACTGCCCATGCCGGAATCAACTCAGGGTCGCCAGACAGTCCGACCTGGCCATGTCGATCGAGCTGAGCATTTACATCGACGATCCGCTCCGTGATGTCAGCCTGTTTCTCCTGCAAATGGCTTACTTCCGACGACAACGCTCGCAGAGAGCGAATCGCGCGCCGGCGTTCGAGCAGGACCGCTTCGTCACTCTCCGCAGGCACTGCGAATGCTACCAGAGATTCTGCGGCTCGATTGAATTCGGCATCAGCATCGGCGTGATTTCGAGCGGCATCTTCGACTCGGCCTGTCGCCTGCAGATGACCGGCGCGGAGATCTGACAGCTGCGTTCGATGTCCGGCAATCTGGTCCTGCACGGCGAGTGACGTATCGAAATTGCGCAGCCGTTCTTCCGTCCAGTCTGGACCGATCTGCATCAGCGAATCCTGCAGGCCGCCAAGCCCCAGTTCCAACTGCTTCTGCACGCCCGACAAATCCAGACGGAGACTCTCGAAACTTCCTCTCCCTGAAACCACCTTGCGAGCTTCCGAGACAAACTTCTCAGACTGCAATTCAGGCAATTGCTGAATCTGGGCGAGCGCTGATTTCACAGCTTCTTCAGCCTCAGTTTGGTCCTGCTGCGCGATATCCAGTTGCGTCAGGTGAAGTCGAACGGCCTCTGACGCGGACTGCACCCGACGGCAGGTTGCGTCCAATTCTTCCCTACTGGATTGCGGCAACGAGAATGCAGCAAGTCGAGTCTCGCTCCAGGCATCACCGAGTTCAGTCAGCAGTTGCGCGAGCTTTCGTTCCGCAAGTTCGCATTCTGTCCGTTGTTCCGGCTGTTGTCGAAGACTCGACTCGAAGAGTTCGCGGCCTCGTTCCAGCCGGCGAATTTCCTCCGTCGAGCGGAACACAGCATCGTCGAAACGAATCGCGTCGAGCTTCGAAGCGGTCTGTTCCCGCTCGCTGCTGACTTCAGAAAGCTGATCGCGGAAGGTACGCAGTTCCAGAATCAGCGATTCCATTCTCGAAATGCCACCCGGCGGGAACGCGTCAATAACGGGGATGTCCTGCAGTTGGCGACGATCACTTCCCAACGCGATCCAGTCATCCCAGGCCTGCTGCAGAATTCGCACCCGGTCAGCACGCTGACGCGCGGTGCTCAGTTCGGCTTTGACTTTTTCCACAGCCGCGTTGCAAATGTCGAGTTCCGACCGACTTTGCTCATACCGCTCCTGATCCAGACGGTGTTCCTTGATCTGACCCTGCAACTGTTCAATCTGAGTCAGCAGCTTATTCATCTGAGGTTTGGACCCGCCTGGAGCAAACAATTCTCCCGACCGATTCACCAGATCCCTGCTGACTTCCGTCAACGTCCGGCGTCCAACACCAACACCGGCGCTGTAGATGGCATCGCGAACTTTCCCGGTGTTCAGCGACCCGAACTCCTGCAACTCGGACAGGCTGAACGCGAACACGTTTTCGTACAGCTCTGCGGTTGCCGATCCGATCAGCGGCCGAAACGCTTCTTCGCCACCAGTGCGACCGTCCGGAAAAGTGATCGTTAGAGGCCCAGTTCCTTTTCCTTCGCAGCGTTCGACGATAATCCGCTCAGAGCGACGATCGAGCAACACCACGCGCCCGCCTTTCCGACCGCCATTGAGTGCCGGATAGAACTCCTTCTGCTTTCGCGACGGAAGTCCGAACAGCACAGACCTCAGGAACGCAAGCAGCGTCGATTTTCCGGCTTCGTTATCACCCAGGACGATCGATAATCCACTCGACATCTGCCTGAGCGACAGTCCGGAAAACCGGCCGAAGCCGTCGATATGAAGTTCTTCGATCCGCATCAGCAGTCATCCTCAGCCAGCAGATCAACACAACAGATTTCGGCCTGGTCCAGCAGATGATGCAGTTCGTCGTCGTTGGGCGATTCCAGGATCCGACTCGCTCGCTTGTGGTCGTACAGTTCGGTCAGCACTTCGCGCAATGCGGCGACTTCTTCTGGCGAGTTTCGGATCTCATCGATCAGTCGCAGCAGATCGCCAAGAAAATCCGGCGTACCGCGTCGAGCATTCAAATCGATGTCCGGCAGCGTGTTCAGCTTGAGCTTCTCGATCCAGACGAACGGTGTTCGACTTACCCTGCGACTTTGCAGTTCCTCAACCAGATCGTTCGCCGCATGAGGCCGCGAGAGATCGCCGTGCAGTGCGCCTCGACCTGACAGAGTCAGTCGTACAACCACAGAACGGCCATCCGATGCGGCAGTCACTTCGTCAATCGATTCCTCAATGCGTGACAACAACTGATCAGGATTCATCAGGCCGGAGATATCAATCTCAGCTGTCGACCATCGGACGGCGTCCGTCGGGACGAACTCCGGTGGTCGCTCCAGCTTTCCGTTCTCCGTTACGTTAACCAGTAGACAACCTCGCGGACCACATTCCCTGATCTGGCGTCCCTGAGTGTTGCCAGGGTATCCAATGAACGGGTCTGAATCGCGGAGCACGACGCGTTCGTGAACATGGCCGAGAGCCCAGTAATCAAGCCCCGCGTCGACCAGTTCGCTGACCGTGCGAGGGGCGTAGGGATCATGTTCGGTGTAGCCGCCAGCGTTGCAGTGAAACAGCCCGATCTGAAACGGCTCGTCCCCTTCGCGTTTCATGTCCTGACCAAAACGCTTGCCGATCGTCTTTGTCGGATAACTGATCCCATGAATCCGAGCGACGCTCTGACCGTCCTTCTGAAAGACGACGGACTCCAGTTCCGCTCCGAAGACGTGAGTCGAAGCCGGCATCTCCAGCGAGTGAGCCCAGCCGTCCAGCGGATCATGATTTCCGTGTACGACGAACGCTCGAATTCCGGCGTCGCTCAGTCGCGACAGTCCTTTTCGGAACTTCAGCTGAGCCTGCAGGCTGCGATCCGCACCGTCGTAGACATCACCAGCGATCAGCAGAAAATCGACGTTTTCGCTCAAGCACAAATCAATGACGGCATCAAATGCTTTGAACGTGGCCTGACGCAATTCCTGAACGATGCTGGCATGCACTGCGGGCAAGCGCCCAAGACCCACAAACGGACTGTCGAGATGCAGATCAGCAGCGTGTACAAATCTGAAAGATGACATCGTTTATCAGTGAATCCGAAGTGTGATGACGACAGCCCGACCGCAGACAATAAGCTTGAGACGAAGGACGTTACGGTCGTGAACCAGACAGCGAAACCGTCCGTCGTGGAAAATTCATCTGGACCTGCATCGGGCTCTCTACGCCGCTCGTCCCGGATTGCGGGCCGTCTACGATCGCCATCGAAGACTTCAAGCCAGAGTAGTATCGTGATTACCCTGGAAGGAACGACGGCTGTCGATCGTCACTCGCTCTGAATTGGGCCAAAGCAGAATTAGCCAGTAGCAGCAACGCCGTTCAGGAGAATTCTTCGATCGGGCTGCCGAATGGAAGCGTGATGATCGGGCGACCGCCGTAGTCAAGGTAGTGCCGGTCGGTGTCGATTCCGAGGTGGCGGTACATGGTTGCCAGGACGTCCTGCGGCGATTTGGGATTGTCCAGCGGAAAGGCGCCTTTGGAATCGGACGATCCGACAACGCGACCACCCTGCACCGGTCCTCCGGCCAGCGCGGCACTGAAGACGTTGGGATAATGGTCTCTGCCCGACTCCTTGTTCATTCGCGGAGTGCGGCCAAATTCGCCCCAGGCAACGACCATTGTCGTATCGAGCATGCCTCGCTGATCAAGGTCTTCAATTAACGCCGAGTAACACAGGTCCCAGCGAGGCAGGAACCCATTCTTCATCGAGTCCAGACCCTGGACGTGAGTGTCCCACCAGCGGCAATCGACCGTGACCAGTCGAACGCCGGCTTCGACCAGCCGCCTTCCCAGCAGCACTCGCTGGCAGAAAGCGTTGGCGCTGCAGCGTCTGGGGTCGCCCGGATCGTATTTCGGAATGAATCCATACCGCTGGCGGATGTCGTCCGGCTCTGCGTCCAGATCGAACGCCTGGCGAGCTTTGTCAGAACTCAGAATGCCATACGCCTTCTGATGAAACTTACCGACCGAATCCATCTGCCCGGATGTGTCGACTGCCGCCCGAAACTGGTCGAACCCCTGCAGCAGACTTTTGCGTGTAGTGAAGCGGCTTTCGCTGATGCCTTCGACCAGTGAGAAATTCTTTAACGCAAACGGACCATCATCGCCTGGATCGACGAGCGTTTCGAAAGGCTTATGAGCGACTCCCAGATAGGCCGAATCGGTTCCCGGTACCTGTTTCGGAATGGCGACGTAAGGCGGCAGCTCCGGAGTCAGATGGCCGAGCTGTTCCGAGACGATTGAACCGCAGCTGGGATGGATATTGACGTCGGGACTTGGACCTGGAGGATGACCGGTGAAGAGAATCTGATCGCCTGCAGAGTGTCCTGCATTCGTGTGGTGCAGACTGCGAATGATCGACCACTTATCCATGATCGAAGCGCATTTCGGCAATAAGTCAACAATTTGAATTCCCGGCACTGCCGTCGATGTTGCTCCGAATCCACCACGGTACTCCGCTGGGGCATCCATTTTCGGATCCCACGTTTCATGCTGCGACGGACCGCCTCGCATCCACAGAATGATTACGGAGTTTTCTTTTTTTGCCGCTGCTCCAGCCCGAGCCTCGTGCCGCAGCAGGTCCGTGAGCGTCAGGCCAGTCAGCCCCAGGCCGCCAGCCTTGAGGAACCCACGACGGTTCATGCCCATCTGGTTCTGAAACTCTGAGCAGCCGTTTCGATTACTATTACGCAGCATCAGGAACTCCGGCAGAAGATGTCGTCTTTCAGCGAAAACAATTCACGTTCACGGGGCCAATCAGCAGGCCTCTTTAATATCGGCGAGAACTTAACCGGTCGAGAGCAACGGCTCGGTCGCCAGAATTCCCAGTATCCGTTATCCGGGACTTGCCACCTGACCGCAATGGTCCACGCATACCACAAACGGTCTGCCCACACGTCACCTGTCTCCGGTGAAGAAGAGACGCGGGTTGCCGGTGCTGGGACCGATCAGCCTGATAATGTCTGAACTCAACTTGCTTCCCACTCATTCGAGAACGCGGGTTGAACCTTCTGATGCGGACCTGCATACCTTGAGGCTGTTGAATTAGTGTTCCCGTTTTCCAGGTTGGGGCGACTTGTTTGTTCGATGGAACGTACACTTAACAGTTCGCCGACCAGCCTCACTCGACACCGCGTCGCGATGACAATCAGATCAGGTATCAACTCGACTTGAACGACGACGACTCAGACCTGCGAAGGAGAAGCAACCATGATCCGCCCTTGTTTACTCTCTGTTCTAATGTCCTGCTTCCTGTCACCTGTGACAATCGTCGCGGCGCAACCGCTTGAACCGGTCAAAGTCAGCGACGACGGCTCGCACTTCGTTGGTGCATTATCCGGTCGTCGGTTCGTCGTTTGGGGGGTCAACTACGACCACGACGCGTCCGGTCGATTGCTCGACGAATACTGGATCGATGAATGGGAAACGGTCGTTGAAGACTTTCGCGAGATCAAAGCACTTGGCGTCAACTGTGTGCGGATTCACCTGCAGGTCGGCAAGTTCATGACGTCACCGAGCGAGCCCGACTCGACCTCGCTGGATCAGCTGGCTCGTCTGGTCAAACTGGCAGAGGACACTGGACTATATCTCGATGTGACCGGCCTGGCGTGTTACCACAAAGCGAACATCCCCCCCTGGTATGACGAGCTGAGCGAGCAGAACCGCTGGGCAGCGCAGACCGTCTTCTGGGAAGCAATCGCACGGACCTGCGCCAACAGTCCGGCGATTTTCTGCTACGACCTGATGAACGAACCGATTCTGCCTGGAAAAGAGCCGGCAACAGACTGGCTGGCTGGCGAATTTGGCGGCAAGCATTTTGTGCAGCGACTGGCACTTGATCTCAACGGCCGTAGCCGGGAACAAATCGCAGAAGCCTGGGTCAACACAATGACAGACGCGATCCGCCAGCACGATAAGCACCACATGATCACTGTCGGGGTCATTCCATGGGTTTTTGCGTTCGGTGGAGGAAAGCCGTTGTTCTACTCGCCTCGCGTCAATAAGCGGCTCGACTTTGTCGCTGTGCACTTTTACCCAAAGAAAGGTAAAATCGATCAGGCTCTGAAAGCACTCAGAGCCTACGAGGTGGGTAAACCACTCGTTATCGAAGAAACGTTTCCTCTCAAATGCAGCTCCGAAGAACTCACCGATTTCATCCATCGATCGTCTGACCACACGGATGGATGGATCAGTTTCTACTGGGGCACGCCTGCCGCGCAACTTCGAACGAAGGATCAACCAACAATTGGTGAAGCAATCACCGCAGACTGGCTGGAGCGATTCAGCGCCACGTCAACCGAAATCACAAATCAAAAGCCGCAACGCTGACGAGACTTGTGGACCGGCGACCCTGTGAAACGACGATCAGCGTCGCGGGTTTTTCGGCAAATGCGACCTGACGAGCGATTCGATATCCCAGTGGCCGACGCCATTACTCAGCGGCTATGGCAGGCAACCAACTGTTGCTACGAGGCAGCAACTTTCTCTGCTGCGTCGCCGAGTCGTCGGACCGTTCAAACGAATGCCTGTCTGTCCGGAAGTGTTGGACCTCAGGCAGCTTTCCGCAGGAATCTGGTGATCCGCTCGAAATCGCCGTTCGAACCAAAGTCGATGATCACCTGGCCGGACTCGCTGGTTTTCAGCTTGATCTGAACCTTTAGACCCAGCACGTCTCGCAGTTGCTGCTCCAGCGAATCGATGTGGGATGTGCGTTCGGCGGGGGGCGTCTGCTGCCTGGCTGAATCGATCGGAATTGTGGCTGCTTTCTCACCTCGAAGAATCGATCGCACAGCCTGCTCAGTTTTGCGGACCGACAGCGACTCCGCCTGAATTCTCCCGCAGATCGCGAGCTGATCCACTTCTTCCAGCGGCAGCATCGCTCGGGCATGGCCGCCGGTAATTTTCTCTTCGTGGAGCAGCTTGCGAATCGGCTCGGGAAGTTCCAGCAGTCGAAGCATGTTGGAGACGGTCGAGCGGTCCATCGAAAGACGTTTGCCGAGATCCTCGATCGTGCAGCCGAATCGGTCGACGTAATCCTGGAAGGCCTGAGCCTTCTCAAGTACGTTGAGGTCCTTGCGTTTCAAGTTTTCTTCGATTGCGGCTTCGCTGACTTCGCGATCCGCCAGCTCCATAACCCGGCAGGGAACCTCGGTCAGGCCTGCCTTTTGAGCGGCCAGCCAGCGGCGTTCGCCCGCGATCAGCTGATAGCCCTTTTCCGTATTCCGGACAAGGACCGGCTGCAGGACTCCGTGCAGGCCGATACTTTTTGCCAGCTCGTTCAGCGACTGCTCGTCGAATTCGGAACGTGGTTGAAACGGATTCCTTCGGATCTGGTCGACGCGAAGAATTGTCACCGATTGTGAAGACGTATCGGGCACCGGTACCGCTTCCCCAATCACAACCGGCGCAGGTTCATGGTCCTGCTGCGGCTTGCCACCGAGCAGTGCGTCGAGACCTCGTCCGAGGCGGCGTTTTGGTGCGCCATCCTGCGCCATGAGCTAATCCTTCCCTGGACCTGATAACAGCAGTAGGCAATTCCGGGTGTGAGCGGGATTCTATTTCCTCTTGCCATTCCGACAAAGATGTGTCTGCCGATAGTGAACATAACAATCGTTCATGCTGGAATGCCTGGCAAACATCCCGGACCTGTCACTTGTTTCGGCTTTGCCAGGGAACGAAGTTCGCCGGACATGGCTGCATGTGGCGACGATGTTGCCACTTGTGGATTCCGGCTATTCCGACTCTACCTGGATTGCGCAGTTTTCCTCGATTTCGATCGAGAGCGGTTCTTTCGCTCTGTTTGTCGTAGCGTTATTCGAAGCGGACTCGGAACAGTCGCACGTCGTCTTTGCGATGGCGGGAAAGGAGTCTCGGTGCGTAGTCATCGAGCAGGACGAAATCGCTCAGCTCGTAGGGAAACACCGCGACCAGAGTCAGCGTCTCTTCCACTTCCCGAAACTGAGTACCGAACTGCGGACTCTTCCAGGCATGAGGACCAGCCAGGACGAAGGTCGGCACTCGAGTGTGCGTCGATCCTCGCTTTGCGAAGTTCAAATCAGTGACCGGCTGAACTGGCACTCCGTCGCGTGGGATATGGAAGAACAGGCCGGGCTCTCCGTAGACGTACATCACGAAGTCAATGCTCGCGTGCGGGTTGATGTTCGAATTCGGTTCAGGTTCATCTTTACAACTGGCCGCTGCTGTGGCGATCGCCTGCTCGGCGATGACAGCAAGTGCCGAACGTTCCTGCCAGGCTCCAGCACGATGAGTGACTGCGTGCCAGACGCATAGAAAGACAACTGGCACCAGCCAGATAAATCTCAGACGTTGCCAGGGATGACCGGCATCCACCGTCGACTTTCCAGTTGAGCGACCATCCGACTTACCGGAAACGAGACTGCCACGAAGTAACCGGACGATCGCAATTCCAGTCGCCAGCCAGCCGACGCACAACAGCGGGAGGATGAGTCTTGGATACGGGCGATAAAGAGGAGTTGCCAGAATGAGTCCACAGAGCCAGGCCAGGTGCAACCACAATCCGAACCAGCGGCGCGCGTCGGTGGACGTTGCGGTTGCCTGTGGATGCGATTTCACGGAGCGTTCATCCTGTTGCGAGTCTCGCAAACGCCGCATCCCGTTCCGGCGTAATGTGACCGCCGACGCAACCAGTTCCGTCAGCGACCAGATGCCAAGTGCCATGAGCGGACTCAACACAACCGCCCCCGCCAGCGCACCGGCAATCGCGGCTGACTTCAGGAACCTGGGATCGTTCCACGTGGAACGGTCTGCGGTTGTGACCGAGGCTGTGGAACGAGCTGCGTCTCCAAAGGTTGACAGGTTGACGACGGACGCCAGGTCGTTCCACGTGGAACGTTCCACACGTAAAACGAAGGCGGCCGCAGCGACGGCCAGCCAGCCGGAAAGTAACGTTGGCCATCCGGCATAATGACGTTGCACGACTTCGTGCCGCACTGCAGCCGGCCACCATTCGGCGAAGCCTGTCACGTAGTTCTGATGGTTATCAGCAACACGCGAGTAACCGCCGGTCGGCTGCAGATCCCACCACACCGGCGACCAGATTGCAGCCGCAGCCAGGATAAGAACCGCCAGGCACAAAAGGATCGATGAAAGCCGAGTGCTGTCTTTGTCCGGGTCCCGCCGCGTTTCAATTTCTGGCTGTCTGTTGATGCGAGGTTGCAACAGCCAGGCCACGATGGCTCCGCTCAGTGCAATCGCGATGGGAAGCCAGCCGTTGTACTTCGTTGCCCATGCCAGACCCGTGGCGAAGCCTGCCATCGCGGCCAGCCGGAGATCGCTCTTCGAAAGCGACTCGATCGTCAGCCAGACGGCCAGCAACAGGAAAAACACCAGCGGAGCATCGGTCAGTGCGGAACGACTCATCGCGATGTGAAAGTCGCTCAGCGCGACAAGAGCCGCCGCCGCGATGCCGGCTGGTCCGTTCGACCAGCGACGCAACGACCACCAGGCAAGCGGCACGGTCAGGCTTCCCAGGATGAGCGACGGCAGAAACGCGGCCCACCGAGCGGGAATGAAAAGGAGCATCGACCATTCGATCAGACTCGGCACGAGTGGCGGCGCATACAGAAAGCGGTCCGGATACTGAAAGCCCTCGTCCGGGAACCAGAGGTTCGATGCGTAGACGCCCTCGTCGAAGTGCTCGATCGCCAGTTGGTCCAGCAACGCGAACCGCGCAGCGAAGCCGACGATCGTAATGGCCAATGCGACGACGAGTTCAGTTCGAGAAACGGGCACGCTGATTGAGCTCTCCAGAGGACACATGATGTGTGAGTCACTTTGGACTCGCGGGCGATTCGCTATGCTGAGCCTCGCTGTGCCTCCCTGCAATGGAGAATTCATCATGCGACCGGCTCTGCTCACTGTGTTACTGCTTCTGGTTCCGCCCGCGTTCGGTTTGACAGTTCATGCTGCCGACACCTCGAACGAAGCCAGTTCATGGCAAGCGGGTGTTTCCCGAGTGGTGATCACGCCGCCCGAGTTCATCTGGATGTCCGGCTACGGAGGCCGCGCCCACGCCGCCGAGGGAAAGGTTCACGATCTGTACGCTCGAGCGACCGCCATCCGCGATGCGAAAGGCGAGACCGTCGTGTTTGTCGCCACCGACCTGGTGGGCGTTCCGAAGGCCATGGCGACGACTGTCGCTGAGGCGGCCGGGAAGAAGCATGGTCTGCCTCGACGAAACCTGATGCTGGCTTGCTCGCACACGCACTGCGGTCCGGCGCTGGACGACCGACTGAGTTATATGCTCGACATGAAAGAGCAGGACTGGAAGCTGGTCCGCGAGTACCAGGTCTGGCTCAACCAACGCGTGACCGAGGCTATCGACGCTGCCATCGCTGACCTGCAGCCAGCTCGACTTTCAACCGGCAGCGGCATCTGCCGTTTCGCCGCGAACCGACGGACACCGAAAGGCATCGGCCCGTATGACCACCAGGTCCCAGTGCTGAAGATCGAATCGCACGACGGATTGAAACTGCGAGGCGTTGTCTTCGGATACGCGTGCCATAATACGACGCTCGGGTTCTACGACTGGTGCGGAGACTACTCGGGCTTCGCTCAGCTGTACCTTGAAGACCGGCATCCGGATTCGGTGGCGATGTTCTTCACCGGCGGAGGAGCCGATCAGAATCCTCTACCGCGCCGCAGGATCGAACTCGCGGAGAAGTATGGACGCATGCTTGCCGTCTCGGTCGACGATGTCCTGGACGAACCCATGAAGCTGGTTGCCGGTAAGTTGGCGGCGTCGTTCGAGGAAGTCGAGCTGGAGTTCAACCAGCTTCCGACAAAAGAGCAGCTCCAGGAAGATCTGAAAAACTCCAGCCGCTACACCAGCGGTCGTGCGAAACTACTGTTGACCGAGTGGGATCGCGATGGCTCGTTGCCGAAATCCTGGCCGTACCCGATTCAGGTCTGGCAACTTGGTGGCGAGTTGACCTGGGTGGCGCTCGGTGGAGAACTGGTCGTCGACTACCAGCTCAGACTGAAACGCGAACTGGGAGAGTCTTCGACATGGGTCACTGGCTACGCGAACGACGTGATGGCCTACATCCCGTCCGAGCGAGTGTTGGAGGAAGGCGGCTACGAAGGAGACTCTTCCATGATCGTGTACCAGCTTCCGTCCAGGTGGAAGGCTGGCCTCGAAGACCAGATCGTCTCGACAGTGCATCGGCTTGCCAGACAGAACGGCGAGAAGGTGCAGGCTCCAGAATGAGTGGTCAAGGGGAAGCCAGACTGGTTGACGGAAAGCTGCATCCGTGCCCGGACTCTCCCAACTGTGTCTGCAGCGAATTCCCGGAAGCCAGTCATGCGATCGCGCCTCTTTCAGTCTTCGGCGATCCCATTGCAGCATGGGCTCGGTTGATCGACATCGTGACGGCGCAAGCTCGAACCACGATCGTCAGTCGGGAAGAGAACTATCTTCAGGTACGGGTCCGTACGTCAGTGCTTCGTTTTGAAGACGTCGTCGAATTCCGAATGGACAGCACAGCGGGACTGATTCATGTCCGTTCGGCGTCCGAAATCGGTCACTGGGATCTGGGCGTCAATCGCCGGCGCATTGAGACGATTCGGAAACGGTACAGCAATCAGCGTTAAACACTTCCCGGTCGGCTCTTGAATTTTCAGCCGGGTTTGGGTTTGCTATGTGTTCTGCCTGTAAACTTCCTGTGGTTAGCCTCACTTCAATCGTAAGCTGGGTCAAATCGGACACACGCTGGGTCTCGTGTCCGATCATGAGGTTCGATGGTGACGGCTGGCGTGGGCAAATCCTGTTCAATGGTCGATTACGGCCTGTAACTCTTTTCTGGGTCCAGTGTTACATCTATGTATACTGATCAAAAACGCGTCGTAATTACAGGCGCCGGCATCATCTCGCCAATCGGAATTGGCCGGGACGAATTCTGGAATGGCATTTCTGCCCAGACGCCAGGTATCTCGAAGATCGAACTCCTGTCGGCCTCTGCTCTACCGGGGCACGTTGCAGGCGAGTGCAAAGAATTCACAGACGAGGCGGCTCGCAAAGAGTATTTAAAAGCTCAACGCAAGAGCGTCAAAGTGATGTGCCGCGAAATTCAGTTGGGCGTGGCGTCTGCACATCTCGCGCTGACCAATAGCGAACTCGACATGAGCGCACTCAACCCAGAGCGTCTGGGAGTCGACTTCGGCGCGAACCAAATGTTCAGCACTCCTGACGTCTTGAGCGAAGGAGTCTTTCGCTGTGATGAAGGCAAGGTCTTCCACTTCGACCGTTGGGGCGAGGATGGCCTGGCAGGAATGGAGCCGCTGTGGCTTCTTAAGTACCTGCCCAACATGCCGGCCTGCCACATCGGAATTCACGCTGACGCGCGAGGCCCCAACAACTCGCTGACTCTGGCCGAAGCATCCGGAAACAGCGCGATGGGCGAAGCCTTCAGCATTATTTCGACGGGTCGTGCCGACATGATGCTGGCCGGTTCGACCGGATCCCGCATCCAGCCGACCAAGTGTCTACACGCAGCGCTGTGGGACGAAATGGCTCAGTACGAGGATGCCGATCCGGCGACGTGGTCGCGTCCTTTTGATGCGTCGCGACGGGGGCAGATTGCGGGAGAAGGTGCCTGCACATTCATCTTCGAAGAAGAAGAACACGCGCGGGCTCGCGGTGCCAGCATTCTTGGAACGGTACTCAGTGCGGCGTCCTGCTGTGTGGTCGACATCAACGGAAAGCCGAAAACCCAGGAAGCTTTGGCCAACGTCATCCGTCTTGCTCTTGAGCGGGCCGGAGTTTCGCCAGCTGACATTGGCCACATCAACGCACACGGACTGGGCAGTCGTCAGACTGACATCGACGAAGCAAACGCGATTCATGACGTATTCGGCGATTCCGCGTCTACAGTTCCAGTCACTGCTTTCAAGAGTGTGATTGGAAACTCTGGCGCCGCATGCGGAACTCTCGAACTGGCCGCATCGCTGATCGGACTCCAGCACGGAGTGATCCCATCAACGCTCAACTATTCAACGCCGGACGACAACTGCCGTCTGAACGTTGTTCACGGCGAGCCGTTGAAAACAAGTAACAAACTGTTTCTGACGGTAAACGTAACGGCCTTCGGTCAGGCAGCCGCGCTGGTTGCCTGCGGTGTTTAGAGCCTGTGTCGATGACATGCAGAGATTACGGGGACGAGTGAACCAGGAGGGTTCCCAGTGCCTTCACCGTCGGATTCGCAACCGAACTCGAACATCGCTCGACCGTTTGTGGGCGTTCACATGAAGTGCTGCAACGTCTACATCCGAGCTTACGCCAACGCCTCGAAGGACGCTTTCGTCGGTTGGTGCCCTCGCTGCTGTGCACCGGTGCGAATTCCGATTGTCGAAGAGGGCGGCTCCACGGACCGCTTTTTCGTCGGCAGCTGATCACGACTGCGGCATTCCGACTCAGCGTCAGCGCAGCAGTCGTGAAGTTCCTGCTGGACAGCGGTGCGTGACTCAAGCCCCGCAAATCCGCTGCATCATGACGGCACTCTTTCCCAAACGGGCAGATTTTCCCGTCTGGTTGACTACATCGGTATTTCCGGAACCTCCTGTTTTCGAGAGACGTCCGGTAAATTTCAACGCTAGCATGATCACTCGCCCGCAGCGGACTCGACTTCACTTCAGGGCGATGGGTTATCTGCAGACAACGGCTTCAAAGTCTGGAGTACGAGGAAGATCAGAGATGGATGATAGAACCGACGAACTGCCAGATTTTGAAGAGATCGAAGAAAACCACGACGGTCGGACCATGGCTCTGCTCGTCCTGAGCGCCGCAACAATCTGCGGAGTTCTTGTTGCTGGCGGATTTGCAGCGGTTGGACTGTTGTTCCATTCGGCGCCGCCCGACGCAGTTGCCTTCACAGATTCGAATGTCGAAGTTCGCAAAGCGCGGTCGGCAACAGTTCCCGCCGAGACGCCGGATCAAATTCAGAGCGACCTGACGGAGCCGGTCACGATCCCTGAAATCGCCGAGTCGAAGCCAGTCATCGTTGCGGCTTCAGAACCCATTCTTTCTGATTCTCTGAAAGACGCTGCACCGGAGCCGATTAAGCAACCGGAACCCACGGTTGCCGATCTCGTGTCGCCTACTTCTGTAGCAGGCACCGGAATTGCCGACACGGCTGAAGCATCAACCGCCGATACGCCAGATGCTGGGAGCACGACAGAACCACCAGAGTCGAAGACCCAGACGCACAGTTCGACCAAAGGAACTCCGCTGTCCTACCACTGGAATCCTGGCGAAATTCAGGCATACACGGTCAGCATGGCTACAACTATCGACGAGCAGAAGCACAGTGTCTCGGGGACAGTTGAACTGACCTTCGAGGAGCAGCCACCGAATGTCGACACGGCCACTGGTGACACGGAAACTTCGAAGTCTGTGACTGGTACTGGTACCGGTTTTGTCGTCAGCGCCGACGGGTTTCTGATTACCTGTGCTCATGTGATTCAGGGAGCCGATCGGATCGCAGTTGAGATCCAGGGCAAAACACATATTGCCCGTGTCGTTGCCGTCGAACCAGATGATGACCTGGCACTGCTCCGCATCGACGCGTCCGGTCTGCATCCACTTTCACTGGCAGATTCAGGCCAGGTTCGCCTGGGTGAAGAGGTTCGAGCGATTGGGTTTCCCCTGTCGACGGTACTCGGAAACGGCATCAAAGTGACGCGAGGAATCGTCGCAGGAATCATTGAGAAAGCTGAAGGTCAGCGATTTCTGATCGACGCTGCTGTGAATCCGGGAAACAGCGGTGGCCCGGTTGTAAATGGCCGCGGTCAGGTGCTTGGAGTTGCGAGTTCTAAACTCGTTGGGCTGGAGTTGACTCGAGTCGGTTTCTGCGTGCCGGCAGAGCGTGCTGTTTCGTTGCTGAAGGCGAACCAGGTGAAACCGTTGGACGGTGCGTCGGACAAGGACCTTGACGGCCCGAGTCTGGTTGAAGCCGTGGCACCCTCCGTGGCATTAATTTCGGTCACGATCGATGTGCAGAAGGTCTCCGAGCAACTCGTTCAAATCAAGAGCAGCGGCAGCTTTCGAACTCGTAACGAGCCCACAGATCAGAGGCGGCTCACGTTTTCGTTTCCGAATATGACATTCAATTCCGGTTCGTTGAACGTGGATACCTTTGGACGTGTGGCGTCATTCGACTCTCCGAATCAGCTTCCGTTTCTCGCCGGCCCGATGTCGTTACTGACGATTCATCAGTTCGACCAGGCTGGACGCAGCAGTTGGACAGTTCGAAATCGGATCAAAGTCACCGTTCAACAGGACAATTCGCCATTCGGTAGGGTCCGCCCACGGATTCCAGTTCCGCGTCTGCCTCGATTCGGACGGCCTGGGATTGACCCGTTTGCTCCGAAGACGTTGAAAGAGTTCGAGGCTGTCGAGGTCCGCCAGTACCGGATTGTCTCGGACAGCGACGATCGAGTTGTCCTTGAAAAGACGTTTACGCTGACGACCCTCGACAATGACGAGACTCCATATTTTCGCATTACGGGCAAAGGTGAAGTGATTTTCAGCCGGCGTCTGGGGCTGATCGAATCGTTCGAGTTCGAACACCTCTATGAGAAGAACGACGGCAAGGAGTCGGTGAAAATTCCGGTGAAAATCGCCGTGAAGCGTCAAGCAGCGGACGTTGTCGCCAAACGAAAACGTGAAGCCGCGATCGCTCAGGCCGAAGTCGAGCATGCGAATGCCGTGAAAGAGGCGAATAAGGTCATCGTCCCAGCGGGCGAGAGGCTCGATACCCTGCTGAAGACACTCAGGGACGAAGCCGCAAAAGGAGGCTATCCATCTTCGCAATTGAGTTCGTTGTCGAAATTTGAAGTACTCCCGGATCGCCGCGACGAAGTCGAAGCACTGCTCGTCGGCCTGCTGGAATCCGAACAGTACCTGACCGTCACTGCAGCGTTGGGAGCGTTGCAGACGTGGGGTACACCGAACAGCATTCCGGCTATCAACGCTCAGTTGAAGCATTCGAAGTTTCCGGTTGTACAGGCTGCCGTGAAGACGCTGGGAGCCATGCCCGATGAACGATCAGTAGCGCCATTGCTTGAGACAGTTCGTAAGAATCAACTGGCTCGACACGATGCAAGAGGCGCGCTGGTGAAGATCGGAAGAGTTGCTGAGGAGCCGGTGATCGCGCTGCTCTTCGATGGTGATCTGCAAATCTTTCAGGCAGCCTGCGACATTCTTAAAGAACTCGGCGGCGAGAACTCAGTCGAACCGCTCGAATCAATCGCCAATGGGACGGACAACTTCCGCAAGAGTTACGCAAAACGTTCATTGGACAGCGTGAATGCGCGAGTCGCCGCTGCCAGGACTGTGGCTGAGGCGGGCGGAGACGAGGCTGTGGTCGATCTATCGGCGGCAAAGGTAGAGGCAGTTCTGAAGGCCATGAATACCCCTGCTGATGCCAGTGGTTACGCGAGAACGAGTTCCATTATGCAACTCGGTGATGTCACCGATTACAAACGCGACGAGCTGGAAGACGCGCTGCTCAAGTCGCTCGATGATGTCAACTTTGCAGTCCAGCACCAGGGCATGATGGCCCTTCAGAAGCGAGCCACCAAACGCAGCATCGCACGGCTGCTGAAACTGTTCCTGGACCCGGAGTCGAAGCTTCAGTTCATGGCGGCTCAAACACTGCAGAAAACAGGCGTCGGAGTGGATGGTGAGCGAATGCTGGTTGCCGAAGTTTCAAAGTCTGCTACTAAGATTCAGAAGGCGATTCTCAGCTTGCTGACCGAGATCGGGTCGCCAGCCAGCCTTGAGAAACTTGATGAACTGGCCAGCGCCACTCAGGCAAGTTCGACACAGTATGCAGCAGCTCGAGCGGCGGCCAGAATTCGTCTGAGAGCCGATATGCCGGTCAGCGGTTGACGCCAGAACCAGAAACCGTTCCGATTTGCCTGTGTGGTGAGCAGGTTTCCGCTTGGAGTGAAGGTGACGTAAATGTTTCGAGTAAAGCACGTTGGTTTGATGCTTTCGTTCGGCGTCGCGATTGTCGGATGCTTTGTTCAGACGTCGCTTGCGGCGGGTAGCGGGTCAAGTTTCCAGACGATCGATTACGTTCTGCCCCGCATGGTGAAGATCTTCGGGGCGGGCGGGCTGCAAGGCCTTGCCGCTTACGGAAGCGGTTTTCTGGTTTCGAAGGAAGGGCACATCGTCACCGTCTGGAGCCACGTGCTGGACGCCAACGAAGTGATCGTTGTTCTCAACGATGGCCGACGGTACACGGCGACGGTGCTGGGAGCGGAACCTCAGCTGGAACTCGCTGTGCTGAAGATTTCGGAAGACACGCAGGATCTCGATCTGCCATTCTTTGATCTTGAGTCCGGCATCGGTTCAGCCAGTGAAGGAACTCGCGTGCTCGGGTTCAGCAATATGTTCAAGGTGGCGACCGGTGACGAAGCTGTCTCCGTGTTGCATGGTGTCGTCGCGGCAAAGACGAAGTTGAAGACGCGACGCGGCACGTTTGAAATTCCGTATGACGGTGCGGTGTATGTTGTGGACGCTATTACGAATAACTCAGGAGCAGCGGGTGGACTACTGACAACTCGCGAAGGAAAACTGCTCGGCATGATCGGTCGGGAAGTTCGCAACGCGGAAACCAACACGTGGTTGAATTATTCCATACCGATCGCCGAGTTGACGACGCCGATCCGGGAAATCATTTCCGGCGAATTCCGATCGCAGCGACAGCCGATCGACGAACCCACGCCCGAGTTGCGCTACTCTCCCATGGATTTCGGCATCGTGATGGTTCCGGACGTGCTGTTTCGGACCCCGGCCTACGTCAATGCTCTGGTCGAAGCGTCTGCCGCTCACAAAATGAAACTGCAGCCCGATGACCTGGTGCTGTTCGTCAATGACGACCTCGTCCAGTCCGTCAGAGAGCTGTCGGCTGCGTTCGGAAGGCTCGAAGCTGGTGACGTCCTGCGTCTGGTTGTTCGCCGCGACGATCAGCTGCTGACATTCGAAATGCCGGTACCTCGCAAATCGCCTCCCGTCAAATAGGTCGATCGCCCGATCCGGTGTCGTCCCATATTCGATGGCAGAGGCGACGTACGGGACACTCGTACTGAACGCTCCCGGTCGCCTGACTCGCTCGTTGCCGGAGTCCCGCCTCGTTACTAGAATCGCTTGCTCGCGATTCACGCTTTCATCACAGATCGATTCCTAAGTGAGAAGCAGGGGCCACCGTGGCACATCTGAAGATTCTAACTGGTGCAGACGAGGGCAAAATTATCCCACTTGAAAGCGATCGAGTTGTGTTCGGTCGTCATCCGAGCTGCGCGGTGATTCTGGAAGATGGTGCCGTCAGTCGACAGCACGCTCAGATCGTTCAGTTGCACGGCAGTTATTACGTGAAGGATCTTCGCAGCCGCAACGGAACTCAGGTCAACGAGTCCGACGTGACCGAGCCAACTTTGCTTCAGGAAAGCGACATCATTCGAGTCTGCGAGTACACCTACTCGTTTCATTGCGACAGCAGTAACTCAGACCAGAGCGGAGATACAGCCTACGCAAAGCCGCCGAGTTCGTACCCTGGTGAGATTGGCGCCACCGCGAACATTGATGTGCCGATCACTGGCGATGAAGGAGATTCGGACGACGATAGTGAGCGATCGTCGATCATCTCGCGCATTGATGCCCGCTCTGGCTCGGGAGTCCGACTGAGTGTCAAGCCCGAAGTGAAACTGCGTGCGATCCTTGAAATTGGAAAGTACCTCGGCAATGTATTGAACATTGATGAAGTGCTTCCGTCGATCCTCGACGCACTGTTCCGAATCTTTTCTCAGGCGGATCAGGCCTTTGTTCTACTAAAGGACGAAGATCATGTGGAAGCACAGGTTCGCGCCTGTCGAAACCGTCGAACCGACGATGACTCGATGTCGGTCAGTCGAACCATCGTGAACCGGGCCATGAAGTCGGGAGAGGCCATCCTAAGTGCTGACGCCAGTGAGGACAGCCGGTTTGTCAGTAGCGAAAGTCTTGCCGGGCTGCAAATTCGCTCGATGATGTGCGCTCCGCTGATCACTCAGAGCGGAGAACGGCTGGGCGTCATTCAGATCACGACGTTCGACCTGAGATCCAGGTTCGACGAAGACGACCTCGACCTGCTGGTCAATATTGCGACTCAATGTTCGCTCGCGATTGAAAACGCGAACATGCACCTGACGCTGCTCAAGCGACGAGATATCGAGCGTGATCTTGAGATCGCCATGCAGGTGCAGATCGGCTTTCTTCCACACAAGTGCCCGGACGTAAAAGACTACGAATTCGCCGACTTTTACGAAGCCGCTCAGCACGTTGGTGGAGATTACTACGACTACATCGAATTGCCGGACGGTCGCATTGCGGTCACCGTAGCTGATGTCGCCGGCAAAGGTGTTCCTGCGGCGCTACTGATGGCACGCCTCTATTCCGCAGCGAGATACCATTTGCTGACAAGGACATCCCCAGCGGAAGCAATGTCGGGGTTGAATTCAGAAATCTCCACCAGCGGACTTGGGCATCGATTTATCACCTGCGCCATGGCCGTACTGGATCCAGTCAAACACGAAATCGTACTGGTCAGCGCGGGCCATCTGCCCCCAATCTCGCGTGATCTGGATGGAAACATCGAGCAAATCGACGGGGATGACACCGGATTGCCGCTGGGCATTATTGCAGATCAGAGCTTCGTTCAGTCTGTTCATCCGTTGAAGCGTGGCGACACATGGCTGCTCTACACCGACGGCGTTACCGAAGCGATGAAGCCCAGTCGTGAAATTTATGGCAGCAAGCGACTGCAGGCTTTCGTCAAGAGTGGACCACTCGAAGTTGATGCGCTGATCAAAGCAATCGTCGACGACGTCACGCTTTTTGCCGGCGGACATGCACAAAGCGATGATCTTTGCATGGTTGGTTTTCAGCGAGTTCCGTAAGACCCGTCACCTCTGCGACTCCTCACCGAAGTGAGTGTGTCCACAGTACCGCTGGTGATGGAACGACGCTATTGCCGGATCGACCTGCTATGGTTTGCGAGTCTCACTCCATTCCCTGGGTGAGCACCAGGCACAGCGCACGACGCGACATTCTTCGATGCGGCAGCATCACTTGGAGTCCCGCAGGATGGAACTGGATGTTCAATCGATTCTTGGAGACTCCGGGCGCATCGCTCAGCGGTTGGATCGTTACGAAAGCCGTCCTCAACAGCTGGAAATGGCATCAGCAGTTGAGCAGGCCATCAACGAAGAGTCGCATCTGATCGTCGAGGCCGGTACCGGAGTCGGCAAGAGTTTCGCGTATCTGGTACCCGCGATTCTGCACGCGACCCGGGACCAGGGCAAATCGAATGACGAGAAAACGCCTCGCAAGCGAATCGTCATTTCGACTCACACGATCAGTTTGCAGGAGCAGCTGTTTCATCGAGATTTGCCGTTTCTGAATTCGGTACTTCCAGTCGAGTTTTCGTCGGTTCTGGTCAAAGGTCGGTCCAACTACATCAGCTTGCGTCGCATGTTCGGAGCGATCGAGCGCTCCGATTCTTTGTACGCTCGGCCCGACGAAGTCCGTCAGCTGGAAGACGTCGTCGAGTGGTCAAAGACGACCAGAGACGGCAGCCGCTCAGACCTCGACTTTCGACCGTTGCCTTCGGTTTGGGAAGAAGTTCAAAGCGAACACGGTAACTGTCTCGGCAAACACTGCGACTTCTTTGAAGACTGCTACTACTTCCAGGCTCGCCGGCGCATCTGGAATGCGGACATCCTGGTTGTCAATCACGCTCTGTTTTTCTCTGACCTCGCGTTACGTCGAGACGGCGCCGCGATTCTCCCCGACTATGACATCGCGATTCTCGACGAAGCGCACACGATCGAGGCCGTCGCCGGAGACCACCTGGGCATCTCGGCTTCAAGCGGGCAGGTCGAGTACCTGTTGAACCGGCTCTACAACGACCGCACCAACAAAGGGCTGCTTGTCGCCCACAACCTGACCGACTGCCAGAAGTCGGTGATCCGGCTCCGGGAATATTACTCGGACTTTTTTACCGCCATGCGATTCTGGCGAGACTCCAAATGTGCGGCGAACGGTCGAGTACGGACACCGGTCGAAATCGCCAATCAGTTGACGCCGGCGCTGCGCAAGCTGGGTATCCGCCTGTCCGAGGCCGCTGAAGAAATCGACGCCGAAGAAAAGAGAATCGAGCTGAAGGCCGCGTCGGAACGTTGCAGCATGCTGGCGATGTCGGTCGACTCGTGGATTTCGCAGAAGGATGACGATTCCGTTTTCTGGATCGAATCAACCTCTGGGCGGCGTGAAAGCACCAGGCTGGTCTCCTGCCCGATCGAGGTGGGACCGGTGCTGCGTGACGAACTGTTCAACGTCAAGAAGACGGTCGTCCTGGCCAGTGCCACATTGGCCATCGGTCAGGAGAACTTCGACTTTTTCAAGAGCAGGCTCGGCCTCACTAAAGCTATCGAGAAGAAACTCGGAAGTCCTTTCGACTATCAGCGACAAGTGAAGCTGATCGTGCGAGACCGCATGCCGGACCCCACGACGCATCCCGCAGACTTTGAAACGGCACTGTGTCAGGCCATCAGGAAACACGTGCTGGAGACGGCCGGTCGCGCGTTTGTGCTGTTCACCAGTTATCGAACGCTTAAGAACTGCTCCGCCAGACTTGGGTCGTGGTTCGCCGAACAGAACATCTCTCTCTATTGTCAGGGCGATGGACTGCCGCGTTCGCAGATGCTGGACAAGTTCCGGAATGAAGCCAGCGCTGTTTTGTTTGGAGCAGACAGTTTCTGGCAGGGAGTCGACGTTCCAGGAGACGCGCTGCAGAACGTCATCATCACCAAATTGCCGTTCAGTGTTCCCGATCAGCCGCTGCTGGAAGCGCGCGTTGAATCCATCCGTGCTCGCGGTGGGAACCCCTTCATGGAATATCAGGTTCCGGAAGCCATCATCAAACTGAAGCAGGGCTTCGGTCGGCTGATCCGGTCAAGTCAGGACACCGGACAGGTGGTGATTCTGGACCCTCGAGTCCGCACAAAACCGTACGGTCGACTCTTTCTGTCGAGCCTGCCGGAATGCGAATTGATCACGGACAGTTGATCGCGTCATACCCTATGGAATGTCAGGTGCGAGCGTTGTCTGGTTGCGATCGACCGTCCACCAGCGTTGCCAGGCGTTTTCGTCGAAACCGAAATTCCGTTCGGTGATCTCGCGGAGCGCCAGCAGCACGTCGGTGTTCTCGCGACTGACGGAAATGGGAACCAGCTTTGTGGCTCGCGCGGCGCCCAGTAACGGGACCACCTGAACGCTGTCGTAGACTCCGGTTCGCAGACCAGTTTCGATCTCCGGCGGAAGTCCGGTTCCGCCAGGAATTGATCCATCGACTCCGAAGCTGTAACCCTGCACGGGCACTCGAACTTTGTAGCCATGAGTCGTGACTAGAGCCCGGATCAATGCGGGGACCGAGGTCTCATCTCCGATTTTCGCCAGTACGAACCCGGCTCGGCAAACGACGATGTTGTTGCGATCACGAAGTTCGCTGATCACGATCTGCCGAGCCTGTTCGTGGTGCGGTTCGCCGATCATTGACAGAGCCAGCTCACGCAGCTCACGCACGTCTTCCCGAACCGCCAAGGTGGCAAGCGGAACGATCGGTCCGGGACCTTCGATCTTTCCAGCGATCTCAATAAACAAACGCCGAATGTCGGCATGCTGACTTTTCCCGAGAAATTGAACCAGCGCCGAAAGTGATTCGGGACTGTTGATGCCACGCAGATTGTTAAGCCCATCGGCGGCTCGCTGAGGATGGTTTCCGGTGGCCCAGTTCAGCCAGACTCGAACCTTCGCATACCACTCCCGTTCGGCTTTCGAACTTGCGTCGTCGGTCTTGACGGATTCGAGCTTCTCCACCGGAACCCACTTTCCGTTGTAGAAAACGAATCCATCGTCGCGGCGAGTCTGCTCGTACTCTTCGCGCGTCATCCACTGCTCACGGTAAAACGTGTGCCGCAACGCGTAGTGTGCCTGGCGATGTTCCGGGTCGATGGCCAGGACGATTTCCAGGTGAATCTCCCGCTGCTCGGTAAGGTTCTGCTCGCGGCACCACTCCGCCAGTTCCCAGTGAGCTGCCAGCGTGTCGGCTAGTGATTCGGCTCGTACTTCATACTCTTCGAACTTGAGCGGACGACGCTGCTGACGCGAAACATGACTCCCGGGGAGATCGATCTCCACTCCCTCAAGCGAAGAGATTCTCAACGAGTCCGCATCATCTTCTGGCGACACGATCGTGCCGCGAATGACTCCGCCGGTCGTCAGGTACACGATGTCGGCTCGCGCCGCAGAACACATGACGAAACACAGTGCGTGGGCCATCGCGACGGCAGCCGCAAACTGCTGGGTTCGATTTCCAATTCGCAACACCGCATTGCTTACCTGCTGGAACCCGCTTGTGTAACAAGCCAGGCAGGAGACCACAGAACGCACAGATTGATATGGAAGATGCTTGCCATCTTTCCGTCGTGCTAAATTAATAAGCATCGTCAAAGAGCCCCCCTGCGGTTGCGGTCGCACGTTTCGCCTTATCGTCGATGATTTTCCCAGGCGGAATGATACTCCGGCAGCAGGCCCGGTCATCCAGAAAATCGGTCAAAGAAGATTTGCGACCATTTGCTCCAGAGTAAACAGGCAAACTGCGGCGTAAACTGCGGCCGCCAGGTCGTCAGCCATGATGCCCAGTCCGTCCGGCAATTTCTCCAGCCGATTGACTGGCCAGGGCTTCGAGATGTCAAAGACGCGAAAGAAGGTAAAACCGCCGACGACAGCCACCCAGCCAATGGGGCGGCTCAGAACGATATGAGGCAGAAAAACGATCCAGAACGCGGCAATCTCGTCGTAAACCACCTGACCTGGATCGTGCTTGCCTAAGGCTGCCGAAGCTCTCGTACAGATTGGAATCCCTGCAAGGATAAAGGCCGCGGCCGAAACGAGGATCACTGCCAAAGGTATTCCCGATTGCAGAACTCCCCAGACAAGAGGAGGTCCCAACAGACTGCCGAATGTACCAGGCGCAAATGGAGCAAAGCCGATGCCCAGGCCCGTGCCAAGTGTCACCGCCAGGTGATCGATCCAGGGTTTACGATTTGTCTGGTTCATTTGTGCGGTAGAATCCTGCGGACGAGGGCGAACACTGCCGCTGTTCAGTCTGTCCGGGACTGAGTGAGACATCTTCGAAAGGTTACCTTGAGGACGTTTCGTACTCCGGGGAGCGACGATCGCTCAGCCAGGGGAATTATCACGAACACGAGTTGCAGGCAAGTTCGCCGCTTCCAGCCAATCTGCAGCCAGGGAGTCCGCTCATGAGTTCCGGCAACGACTATCATGAAAATCCGCTGGCGAAAACAAAGATCATCGCCACTGTCGGTCCAGCCTGCGAGAGTCAGGATGCTCTGCGGGGTCTCATCACTCGCGGGGTGGACATCTTCCGGCTCAACTTTGCCCACGGAACGCACGAATGGCTGGCGGAGATCGTCGCGAAAGGTCGCGACCTGTCCAAAGAACTTGACCGCCCGATCGGACTGCTGGGCGATCTGTCCGGACCGAAGATTCGACTCGGGAAACTCGCCAGTGACAGCGTGCTATGTGTCGACGGTGCGATATTTACTTTCGTCCGAGACCGGGATCCGGAAAACGATTCGGAACTCACATGCACCTATGAACCGCTGGTCGACGACCTGGCCGCCGGAGATCGAATTCTGCTCGCTGACGGAATGGTCGGAATGCGAGTACTGGAGACTGATCCCCAGGCAGGCTGGGCTCGATGTGTCGTCGACGCCGCGGGCACGATCCGCAGCCGACAGGGAGTGAATCTGCCGGGCGTTGCTTTGAGCACTCCGTCGCTGACGGAGAAAGATCGCAAGGACCTGCAGTGGGCGATCGAAAATCAGCTCGAATTCGTCGGCTTGAGCTTTGTACGCAGTGTCGACGATGTCCGATTACTGCGGTCCTGCATCGAAGCATCCGGCACGACGACGCCCCCGATGATCGTGTCGAAGATTGAAAAAGGCGAAGCCGTTGCTCAACTCGAACAGATCATCGACGCGTCGGATGCCGTGATGGTCGCTCGCGGAGACCTTGGCGTTGAAGTCGACATTGTCACGGTGCCGGGCATTCAGAAGCGGATCATTCGACTTTGTAATCAGAAGCGCGTTCCCGTCATCACGGCGACTCAGATGCTGGACAGTATGCAGACGAAGGAGCTGCCAACGCGTGCGGAAACCAGCGACGTCGCCAACGCCGTTCTCGACGGCACCGATGCGGTCATGCTTTCAGGCGAGAGTGCCATCGGAATTTACCCGCGTGAGGCGGTGGCGATGATGAGTCGCATCGTTCGCGAAGCTGAGACGCTGCTGGCATCTCAGCCGATTGTCCGGGAGGACCGGTCAGCGACTTCGGCTCAGGCACAGATCATCACGGAAGCCGTCGCGGTTGGAGCTGTCGCGACAGCGGACCGGCTAAGGGCGAGCCTCATCGCCGTCGCCACCGTTTCCGGAAGGTCAGCCCTGGCCATCTCGAAGGAACGTCGACAGGTTCCGGTACTCGCAGTCTGCGAATCCTGGCACACGGCGAGACGCATGGCCCTGCTTTGGGGAGTGACCTCGGTCGTGCGGAGCCTGTCCGAACATACCGGAGACGAACTGGCAGAATTCGCGACGACGTGGGGACTCAGAGAAGGCGTTCTTAGGGCAGGAGATGCTGTCGTGGTGGTGGCCAGTTCCCATTGGAGCGACCGCGGACACGACGCCATGCTCGTACACGTCGTCGAGTAATGGCGGTCTGATTTGTGGTGGCGCGGGCAGCGATGCTGTCATGTCAGATTGCTCACCACTACAGTTAACCACCACCTGCGACGAGTCCGTCACCGGACATTTACTGGAGACGTCAACAGAGGATTCTGCCGATGCAACATGCCATTTCTTCCCGCTGCCGACACATGCAAAATGCACGGCGACTGCTCGTCTGCAGTGCGCTGGCTGGCTGCTTTTTTCCGGAGCTGATGCCAGGCAAGTTGCTCGCGGGCGACGTTGTCACGATCGCCGGAACGGGAGTTTCGGGCTTCGAAGCCGGCGAGCAGATCGCAAAACAAACGCCTGTCGGAGAACCGTATGGCCTCGCTAAAGGTCCCGACGGTGCGCTCTACGTTTGTGAGATCGCCACTCACGTCGTGCGGCGGCTGGATGAGGCTACGGGAAAGATCAGCGTCGTCGCTGGCAGTGGTCGGCAGGGCTACTCCGGCGATGGCGGGCCGGCGACCAGTGCCACGCTCAACGAACCATATGAAGTCAGGTTCGACGCTGAGGGGAACATGTTCTTCGTGGAGATGAAAAACAACATTGTCCGACGAGTCGATGCAAAGTCGGGGATCATCTCAACAGTCGCGGGCACCGGTGCAGTCGGATTCTCGGGAGACGGCGGACTCGCCACGAAGGCAACTTTGAACCGACCTCACTCCATCGCGCTGGATGGTCGAGGCAATCTCTATATTTGCGACATCGGCAACCACCGCGTTCGCATCGTGAAGCTCGAATCTGGCATGATTGACACCTTCGCAGGAACAGGTGCCAGATTGCCGACGCCCGATGGAGCACCGGTGCACGGCACACCGCTGAACGGCCCGCGAGCCCTGGACTTTGACGGAAAACACAGCCTGTATCTGGCACTCCGGGAGGGCAACACGGTCTACCGGATCGATCTTCAGAAGCAGACGCTGCATCATCTTGCCGGTACGGGCACGAAAGGATTCGCGGGCAACGGTGGTCCGGCGAAACGGGCGACCCTGTCAGGTCCAAAAGGAATCGCGATCGGCCCCACGGGCGACGTCTACCTGGCCGACACGGAAAGTCACAGCATCCGTGTGATTCGAGCGTCGACAGGGATACTGGAACTGCTGGTGGGCGACGGTCAGCGCGGCGACGGCCCGGATGGCGATCCACTGAAGTGTCGCACGGCTCGCCCACATGGAGTGTTCGTCGACAGCGAAGGGAATGTCTACATCGGCGACAGTGAAGCTCACCGCGTACGCCGCCTGGCTGATCGATAACACTCAGGCCATCACGTCTCTGATGGACCATGCGACGTGACGCTCAATAAAAAAAGCCTGACCTTCAGGTCAGGCTTGTCAGTAGTGCAGAATAATGCAGCCGGCCAATGCCACTTCGCGCGCGGGCCAACGCTTAAAACGGCACATCCGACCGGCTGCTGCAGCATTGTTACTGAATTGCGTGCCGTGTTGCAGTCACTCGCCGCCACTTTCTCAGATTGCGGAGAGCCGCTCTGCAGAATTGACACGCATGTCCGATCTGTAACTCCGCACGTTGCAAACAGCTGTCTCATTTCTCGAATCTGGATGCCGACGAGAAAGGATTGCGCTTCCGTTCGTTAACACAACCGTGCCCGCGTAGCCGCTTTTGCCGGAACGAGAGGATTTTGGACTGCTGACGATGTGGCTACGGCAAATTATTTTCGAGCCGTTAGTTAAGTGCGATACTGCTCGCCTTCCAGGAACCGCGTAGGAGTATCAGGGGCCGACAGTCCGCTGACGAAAAAAGCCAGCCGGGACTCACATCCCGACTGGCCTGGTCTTATTCACTAAACGCCGTGAGGCTGGTTAGTTGTCGTAATCGACGACGACTCGGCCATTCTTCGATCGAATTTCGATCCGATACTTGCCGTAATCGTACTTCACGTAGGCACCGTCATTCTTGCAGGTCACTTTCGGACCGTGGTCGTTTTGGCAGCCACAGGCTGGTTTCGGAGCACAGCAGCTTGGTTTCGGTGCACAGCATGGAGCCTGTGGTTTCGGAACGCAGATCATCACGTATACGCACTTCGGCTTCTGGCAGCAGGCACAAGGATCCGGTTTCCAGCAGGGATCCAGAACTTTGACGACCTTTTGCTCAGCACAAGGCGCGATATGATCGAGATCCTCGTACTTCACGCATTCGAACAATTCGATCGCAGTGCCTTCGGCGACTGGAGCCGGAGCAGCGTCCTGTTGGTGATCGAAGCTGCCCACAAAGGCGCTTGGGAACAGCGGACTGAAGTCAGCTGCAGACGCAACGTTCGCAGCTGCCACAACAGCAACCGCACAAAACAAACTCGCAAGCTTTCTCATAGCAAACTCTCCTGATGCTGCCGCCCGAGCGATATCGGGCACTGGACAGAAACTGAAACTCATCAACCGCAGGACATCCGAGCCCCCCGGCTCACCCTGCTTTCTTAAACATACACCAAAGAGCGACTGCGAAAGGTATCGCTGTTGTGATCTTCAAGGTTTTCAGGGCAGACTGTGTTGACTGTAGGGGGTACGAATAGTGGGTAAAGCATTCCGTCACAAGGATCCCGTTTGCTATTCTCGAAATATAGTTCCGGAACATTGAAAATTACTGCTCATCCGTGCGCAAGCACTGACGAAAATCGCAATCAGGAAACTGCTTGAACTTATAGGCGGCCACGTTGGCGACATCCAGTCGCCGTTCCAGTGGCATGGGGATGCCGCCGAGATTGGGCAATCTAGAAGTTGATTCCATCGCGTTCCCCAAGCGGAATTTCCAGGCGAACAGAAATGCTGAACAGCCCAACTCCCGCGGTCCCGCGAAAAACTGATCGTCTGACGTCGACCGTTCGCTGACCGACAGTTCCAGGAAGATCGAAGGGGCTATCAACGCTCTGGCCAGGTATTTTGAAATACGGAGTCGCCGGACGGGCACCCAGGGGCGAGCCGTCGTGAAGCAGCACGGCGTCTGCTAGCATCTTCGCTGCCCCGCTCCGAATTTCTCAGGGAAATGAGCCATGAATCTTCTGCTGAAGCATATTTTTGCGAATAACCCGACGTCGAAATTCAGTGCCGTGCGCGGCGCTGTGTTCGCTCTGGCGGCTTTCATTTCAGCAATCTCGACCACGCAAGCGGACGTGTTTGACGATCACACTGCCTACTGGTTACGGCGGGCGACAGCTGACGCAAAGCCAATGGAATCGCTTGCGATGCAGGGCGCTCTTTCGCTGAACACGATTGGTCGAGGCATCGGTTCACCCTGCATCGTCGTCCATACTGACGACGATAACTGGGCCAAAGCATTGGTCACCTGGGGCTTTCGCAAGGGAAACGATGGAAGCCGGGTTCCGGTTGTTTTGATCGAGCGTTTCGTCAATTACCGGGGCGACCGACAGAATCTGACGACGGCGTCGGGCAAGGACATCATGTTGTTTCCTGGCTTCGGATTTAATTTCGATATTGGCCAGGTCGTTCCTGCAGGGCAGGGTGAAGACATCCTTTGCGAAGGCGACGGAGTTCTGAAACCGACTGCCAAATCTGAATTGTTCGTGCTGAATGGTCCGGCACTTCCCGAAACTGATCCGGCAAAACGTCCCGACCCGACATCTCATACCGGAGTCATTCCATCGGACTTCGCCGGGGCATGGCAGGTCCGTATTGATGGTCGCTGGGAAGGTGTCTGGGAACTCGACGTCGAAGAACGACGGGTCTTTGGACGGTTCATTTCCGACGACACGAAGAGCGTTTATGAAATATCCGGCAAGATTGCCGCACTTCCTCACAATGCCAAACTGAACATCGAACTGGCAAATGCTTCTCAGACAATTGACGCATTCCTGTGGACGAAAGACAAATCAGCGATGGCTGGCTACATGGTGATGGCTGATCGGAAACTCGGTTTTTACGCGACTCGGATCAAGTCAGAAATTCCTCAGAAGTGATGACTACGGCGCGTGCGCTCGATTGAAACATTAAGCCGCACGAGTTCAGCAACGACGAATTCCACCCGCACATTTCTCTACTTTCCTGCAATCTCCAGATAAATGTCCCGCACCGTCATGAAGATTCTTCTCGCAAACCCTCGCGGCTTCTGTGCCGGTGTGAACATGGCGATCGAGTGCCTTGACGAAGCCATTCGCCGGTTCGGAACCAGCATCTACGTCTACCACGAAATCGTTCATAACAAGTACGTCGTGGACCGATTCACGCAGCAGGGCGTCACGTTTGTCGATGAAGTACTTGAAGTGCCGGAAGGCTCGATCCTGCTGTACAGCGCTCACGGCGTGTCGCCGGAGGTACGACAGCAATCGCGTGACCGCAAGCTGCACACCATCGATGCGACATGTCCTCTGGTCACGAAGGTACATCTGGAAGCAATCCGATATGCAAAAGACGGCTACAACATCGTGTTGATCGGTCACGAAGGACACGACGAAGTCATCGGCACGATGGGCGAGGCTCCGGAAAGCATTACGCTGGTTGCGACACCGGAAGATGTTGACCGACTTTCGTTCAGCGACGATGCACGGATCGCGTACTTGACTCAGACGACACTGAGCGTCTCCGAGGCCGAAGCGATTATTGGTCGTCTGCGGGAACGGTTTCCGCACATTCATTGCCCACCCAAGGATGACATCTGCTACGCGACGACGAACCGACAGGAAGCGATCGCGACACTCGCGACGAGGGCGGATGTGGTGATTGTGCTGGGCAGCCAGAACAGCTCGAACAGTCGTCGGCTGATGGAACTTGGTGAGACTCACGGCGCACGTTCGTTTCTGATTGACGGAATCCAGGAACTGCCGGAGGACGCACTCTCTGGAACTGAGACCGTGCTGATTTCGGCTGGAGCCAGTGCCCCGGAAGTTGTTGTGCAGGAGTGCGTCGACGCGCTCGTGAGTCGGTTTGGAGCAGACGTCGAAAGCGTCGTCGTGCGGGAAGAGCACGTCAGCTTTCCGCTCCCCAAAGAACTCCGACTGTTAACCGTCGACTAACTCGTTCGTGATCAAGGCTCAATTATGCGACTGCTGGACCGTCTGGAACGGAAATTCAGACCATTCGCCGTTCCAAACCTGACCCTCATTATCGTGATGGGCCAGTCGCTGGCGTACATTCTCAGCCAGTCTGATCCTCGGATTATTGATCAGATGAATCTGTTACCTCGCCTCGTCCTGAAAGGTGAAATCTGGCGTCTGGGGAGTTTCTGTTTCGTTCCGCCTGGAACTAATCCGCTCTTCTTTATCTTTGCGATGCTGATCTTTCACATGATGGGTTCGGCACTGGAACGAACCTGGGGCCTGGTCCGCTACAACCTGTTTCTGCTCAGTGGTTACATCGCCACCGTGGCTGTCGCTTTCATATATCTCGACCATGTCGCGACAAACGTGTTTGTTGGAACGTCCGTGTTTCTGGCGTTTGCCTGGCTGTATCCCGACTACGTTTTTTACATCATGTTTGTCCTGCCGGTAAAAGTTCGATGGCTGGCCCTGTTGACCTGGATCGGGCTGATTTACGCCCTGCTCGTCGGCGATATGTCGACTCGACTGTTTGTGCTCGCCGGGATCGCCAACTTTCTGCTCTTCTTCGGCGACGAAGTCGTCATGCGGATGCGATCTCGGAAACACCGTATTCGGAACAAGGCCCGTACGGTTATTGAAGCGCGAAAGTCAAAACACCAGTGTGTGGTCTGCGGTGCGAGCGACAAATCGGATCCGACACTTGAGTTTCGATACTGCAGCAAGTGCGATGGCGCTCCCTGTTACTGCGAAACTCACATCCACGATCACGAGCACATCGGCAACGTCGAAGTTTGATTACGCGTCGAGAGCGTGTGTAACTGACGCTGCCAGAGAAATGACGGACGCTCGTGAAGTAGACCCTGTTCTACCGAAAACTCACAAGCACGAACGGGTAGTGCGAGGTCGATCGTTATCTCGAGCCGCCGTAGTCAAATTCCGCATCAGCAGGTATGTTGGCTGACGAAGAAATACGTCTGCAGCATTCCCGAAACCAAAACCACCAGATTTTGTGCGAGCGGATCATGGAACTTCACCGTAAATCCAGCAGTCACGCGCAGCAGCATTTGTCGAGTGTGCAGCGGAATTCGTTTGCACCGGTCGGCAATGGCCTTATTCGCGTCGGCTCGCGACGCTGGTTTCTGCAGACGGGTCTGGCAGGCATGGGTGGCCTTTCGCTGCCTGGCCTGCTCAACACCGCCAATGCCGGTGCCACTGATAAACCGAAGAAGTCGGTGATCCTCTTCTGGCTTTCCGGTGGACCAAGTCAGATTGACATGTGGGATCCAAAACCGGATGCGCCGCAGGAGATTCGCAGCCCATTCTCCACAATCTCGACCGTCGTGCCTGGAATTCAGTTCACAGAACATCTTCCGCTGCAGGCTTCGATTGCTGACCGAATCTCAGTCATCCGATCTGTCGACTGTCGATCGAGCAATCACACACCGATCACGATGCAGGCGGGTAACCCGCTGGCTCGCCGAACGAACGATGGAAAAGACGGCGGAGGCTATCCATCCATGGGATCAATCGCCGCAAAGTTTCGAGGTGCGAACGATCCCGACTTGCCTGGATTCGTGGGACTCGCCAATTCATGGACGTCTGACGTCTGGGGCGCGGGAAACATGGGCGGCGACTTCGAGCCAGTAAAAGGACTTGAACTGACGGGCAAGTTCAACCTTCCAGAAGGGATCTCGGCACCGCGTCTTCAGGACCGGGACACGCTGAGATCGCAGTTTGATGCACTTCGCCGAAATGTCGATCAGCACGGCACGTTGAACGCGTTCGACCGCTCGACACAGAAGGCCTACGAGATGGTTGTCTCGGGGAAAGTTCAGAAGGCGTTCGATCTGAAACAGGAAACCGAAGAAACTCGCGATCTTTACGGTCGGGAAAGCGTCGGCGAGAAGGCTTTGCTGGCGCGACGACTGGTCGAATCTGGAGTCACCTTCGTACTCGTCAGTGGAGCGTGGGGCTACTTCGACCATCACGGTGACAGCGTTCGGTGGGGTGGAATCGAAAAAGGTCTGAAGCCGCTCATTCCCCGAGTCGATCGCGCGTTCTACGGACTCGTGACCGATCTCGAACAACGCGGTCTGCTGGACGAAACGCTGGTTCTGATGATGGGAGAATTCGGTCGATCGCCAGTGATCAACAAAGACGCAGGACGAGATCACTGGACCAATGTCATGTCGATGGTTGTCGCCGGAGGTGGGCTGCCTCACGGCCAGGCGATCGGCAGCACGGATCGCCGAGGTGGAACGTTCACGAGTGCCGTGGTGCGCCCGCAGGATCTGGCGGCCACGACGTTCCGTCACCTTGGGATCGACTTGAACTCCCACTGGGTCGACCACAGCGGCCGCCCGATTCCGATTGTGCCTGAGGGCGGGCGTCCGATTCCGGAACTGATTTAGTGCCGGGTCGACTGGTGCATGTCGTGCCGATATCTGAGTTCGGTTCAACGATCCGTTTCAATAGCCGACTGCGGCGCCGTCCTTGCGAACTTCTGTAGCGCCGTGGAGTGTGCCGTTCGCCCAGTCGATCAGGATACCCTGGTAACCACCAACGGATCCGGTGTCGCGGCGGAGAATGTGGCCCCGCCGCTCCAGCTCTTTTCTCACGCCGACACTCACGCCGGATTCCAGACCGACTTCGCCTCCGTTGCTCCACATGGGCGATCCGGTTGGAGTCTGTGATCCCACGTGGTTGATCCGGGCGGCATCTCCTGCGGCCTGGACGTTCATGCCGAAGTCGATGAGGTTCATCAGAATCTGTACATGCCCCTGCGGCTGCATATCGCCGCCCATCACACCGAAGCAGAAGAAGGGCTTGTTGTCCTTCGTGACGAAGGCCGGAATGATCGTGTGGAACGGTCGCTTGTGTGGTTCGAGCGTGTTGAGATGATCAGGATCGAGATTGAATAGTTGCCCGCGATTCTGGATGACAAAGCCGACATCTCCCGGAACAACCTGCGAACCGAACCCGTGAAAGTTGCTTTGAATGAACGAGCAACAGTTCCGATCTTTGTCCACAACAGTCAGATAGATCGTGTCCCCTTGACCGATCACGGGATCGCCTGGGTCGACGTCCGTCGCCGCTTTTTGCATATCAATGCGGGCTCGCTGACGGACTCCGTACTCTTTCGAGATCAACTCGGTGACGGGCAGCTTGTTGAAGTCCGGATCGGCGTAGAACTTCGCGCGATCGGCAAAAGCCAACTTCTTGGCTTCAAGAAAAACGTGAATGAGATCTGCTGAGTTGTGGCCCAGCTTCTTCACATCAAATCCTTCGAGCACGTTCAGCATTTCCAGAGCGGCGATGCCCTGCCCGTTGGGTGGCAGTTCCCAGACGTCGTAACCTCGGTAATTCGTGGAGACAGGCTCGACCCATTGCGATGTGTGATCGGCAAAATCGCGCATCGAAAAACAGCCGCCGTTCCTCTCGCTGAAATCGACAATCTGCTGTGCGATCCCGCCTTTGTAGAAAGCATTTCGGCCGCCCCTGGCGATCGCTCGGTACGTGGTGGCGAGGTACGGATTCCTGAAGATCTCTCCTTCTCGAGGGGCGCGACCGTTCTTCAGATAAGTCTTTGCTGAATCCGGCCAGTCCTGAAATCGCTCTTCGCCGCTGAGCCAGTAGCCGGCGATGATCTGAGTCACCGGGAATCCGGCCTCGGCATAGTCGATCGAAGGCTGCAGCAGTTTTTCGAACGACATCGTGCCGAACGAACGCCGCAATTCTTCCCATCCGCCTACACAACCGGGAACTGACCAGGGCAGCACTCCATGGAGTGGGATTTCGTCGAGACCCTTGTCTTTGAAAACTTCCCGGTTCATTGCGTACGGACTGCGGCCGCTGGCATTGAGTCCGTATAGTTTTTCCGTGGTTGCGTCCCAGTAAATCACGAACAGATCGCCGCCGATGCCGCAGCTCATCGGCTCGACAAGTCCCATCATGGCGCTCGTGGCGATAGCAGCGTCGGCGGCGTTTCCACCATTTTTCAGAACGTCCAGTCCGACCTGAGCAGCGAGCGGATGACTCGTCGCCACGATTCCGTTGGTGGCGATGACAACAGATCGGCTTTGCCGTGGATCACCAACGGGGCGGTCGTAGCCAGCAGCGCAGACCGTTTGTTCGGTTGTCGGATTCGACATTGGATCGGTCATGATGATTCCCGTAAGCGACAGCAGGACAATCAGACGCTGCAATCGTCGGAAGCAAGTTCGTGCAGGTGGAACTCGGCGTCGACGCGGCTGAACAGGATTTGCATCAACCGGCTGGCGAGGGTATCGCAACGTCGTACGTCTCATGTGACACTCGTCCGATCGGATGCTGATTTGAAATTTGCAGACACTGCAAAGTGTGGAGTGTGGCGAATCGGTTTACCACTGACGCCCCTGCCTCGCGATCCGGTCGCGGAGGCTCGAACCGGTTGGTAATGTCCATCGCAAACACACGCCCTGAAATGATCCACGACCGGAGTATCGAAACAGCGATGGCAAACTCTGCTGACTGGCTTCATTCAGGTCCGGGGCTGGCTCCTCGCATTGCGTGGGCGTTTAACACTGACGCCGAGCTGAGCAGTCTCAGTATGGCCCGTGAGACCGGCGATCTGTTTGCGGTGGACTCGTTCGGAGGACTGTACCGTCTCAATCAGCTCGGGCGAATTCAGACGCTGAGCCGAGGACTCAAGAACGCTCGTCTGTTGCGGTGGTCAGACTCAGGCAATGTCGGCGTCGCTGTCTGCGGGACTCACGAATTCTGCGCGCTGGATGAACGTATGCAGGTTGTCTGGTCGAGTGAGTCGCCGACGGTCGTGCTCACGGCGGCCATCGATCCTTACGGCCATAACATTGCACTGGGACTCAACAGCGGCGAGAACGTTCTGCTGAGCATTGACCGCAGGAAGCTGCAGCAGTTCAAGTCGGCGCAGCCACTGAAATTTCTGGACTTCTGTGTCGACAAGCAACGTCTCTGCGGCGCGGCTGAGTACGGACATTTATGCGTTCACCGGTTTGATGGCACGGAAGTCTGGAGTGAGAAGATCTGGTCGACGGTCGGCGACCTGAGCATCACGGAAGGTATTCGTTCGATTTATCTCGCCGGGTTTGCTCATGGCGTTCAGTGCTTCGATCATCGCGGCAACACACGAACGTCGTTCGTCGTCGAGGGGACCCCCGCAAAAGTGTCGGCCAGCTATTTCGGAGAGCGACTCGTCGTCGCGACCGTCGAGCGGCATCTGTACTGGCTCGATGCTGACGGTGCTCTGCTATGGGCCGCCGAAACTCCCGACGACGTTGTCAGTCTCGTTTGCGATCCGCTTGGTGAATGGCTGGTCGTGGGTTTTGCGTCCGGTCGAATTCTACGACTCGACTGGGAAACGGCACGTCCCGATCGTTGAGCCGGACGTGCCGCTCCCCTTAACCCTGATTAGAAGAAGTCGTAGTGATGCGATCGACGTTGGTCCTGCAATTCTCGAATGGCGGTGCGGATGTCTCGCGGTACCTCAACTCAGTTGTCGTAGACCGGGATCATCTTTCGCATGTTGGCAACTCGGACGACCAGAAGACGCTGCAGGCCTCCGGATTCGTGGACGCTGCGGAAGAATGAGTTGCCTATCGTTTCTTTGTCGTCTCCGTCGGCAGTGACGATGGCCATCTCGCCCACGTTGAGACTCAACGAGAACTTCTGGTCAAACATCGGCTCGATCAACTGGCCCCGGCGGCGGGTCCAGTCGAGCTGAGTGGCGACAGGCCGGAGCCAGTTCTGACCATGATGGATCTCGGGCGTGAAGTTCAGCCGGACCCAGCCATCCTGCTCGCGATCAATCTGCACATTCAGAATACAGCGAGCATTGGAGTAAGTCTTGACGTCTTCGCCGAAGTCCGGTCGGAACTGAAGTTCAGACTGGAGATCCGTGAGATCAATCGGCAGGGTGCTGCCAGCTGCCAGAGCGACTCGACGACCGATCAAACGGCGCTCATGGTCGATGACCTCAGGGCGTCCGGAAGACATTTCCAGCAGTTGTTCAAGTGCTCGCGGTGGGTGTGAACTGGCATGTCCGACGCGCCAGCCATTTGCGCGGAGGTTGCTGCGAATATTCGCCGACATCCCCGCGATCTGATCGACCTGATTCCAGAGCGACTCGCCCAGCAGACCGTCATTGATCGGCCTGTCCACGAACAGAATCTCAAGTTGAACCGCGTCCCTCGAAGCCACGATCGGGGGCAACTTGAGGTCTGAGTTACTATTAGAAGCTGTCTCAGAGCCAATCGCCGGTAAGTCCAGTAAATGGCATCCGGATAGGCACAGGCAGAAAATCGCCGTGCAGAAAATCATCCACTGCCGCAAGCGGCATTGCAGATCAGGTGCGTAGCGACCTGATGTCATGTGGTGCTTCCGAACGGTGAAGGGAAACGGCAGGAGAGGAAATGCCGCAGAAACTGATGAGTCGGAGCGACTCCGGAAGTGAGATCGTGAAGGGCTGGAAGTCTACGGTTCGATTAACGTCGAGGTCAATTTCAGTCTGTAAGGGAAGTGTGGCACTGGATTATGAGCTGGTATGGCAGAATGATTCGGCGAGTGCGCGAGCATCGTTGAAACGATTGCCCTCTGTCGGAAACATCGCAGCTTGCTGGTGTTTACGGGTTCGCCTACACTCAATTTTCGACTTTTGACAATTGCTGGCCGACCCGCTGCGGTGTTGCACCGCTGGCTGGCAAAAGCGCACGGTCGATTGATTTATCCGGCAACAGGAGCGGCGATTATGGCCTTTGACGTGCGATGGAAAGTTCGAACTCTGTGGGCTCTCGTTCTGGTTCTACTGGTGAGCCCAGTAGACGCTCAGGACGAAACTTCGGTCGCTGAAAAGCCGAAGAAGGATGAGTATTTCGAATTGATGCAGACCTTCGTCGATACCTTTGAGCAGGTCGATCGAAACTACGTCAAGAACGTCGATCGCCGCAAGTTGCTGGAAGCCGCTCTGCGAGGCATGATTCGCGAACTGGATCCCTACTCCAGCTACATCCCACCCGAAGAGCTTGCTCGATTCAATCAACAGGTAGATCAGCAGTTCGGAGGCATTGGAATTCAGGTTCAACCGGATCCAGGAACCAATCGAATTCTGGTGATCTCACCTCTCCCGGACACTCCGGCGTACAACGCCGGCGTTCGAGCCGGGGACATCGTCACCGAAGTCGAAGGTTACGACACCGAGAACATGCCTCTGTCGCGAGCGGTCGAGCTGATGAAAGGCGCTCCGGGGGAAACCGTCACCATCAAGGTTCGTCATCTCTCTTCGACTGAAGACGTCGAGGTCAGCATGCAGAGGGCGATTATCAGCGTCCGATCGGTACTGGGCGACAAGTGGGGCGAGAAAGGCAAGTGGGATTTCATGGTCGATCCGGAACAGAAGATCGGCTACATCCGACTGACGCAATTCGGTCGCAAGAGCGGTGATGAGCTGGCCGAAGCGATCGACAGTCTGCAGAAGCTGGGTATGAAGGGGCTTATTCTGGACCTTCGATTCAATCCGGGAGGTTTACTGTCTCAGGCGGTTGAGATTTCGAACATGTTTATTGAGTCGGGAACGATCGTCAGTACTGAAGGCAAAAATACGGAAAAGAAAACGTTTTCCGCCACAAAGGCCGGAACATTGCCTGATTTTCCAATGGCCGTTCTGGTCAATCGGTTCAGCGCGTCAGCCAGCGAAATTCTGAGCGCATGCCTGCAGGACCACAAACGCGCCGTCGTGATCGGCGAGCGAAGCTGGGGCAAGGGCAGTGTTCAGAATGTGATTGAGCTGGAATCCGGAGCGAGTGCTCTGAAACTGACAACTGCCGGATATCTGCGGCCAAGTGGGAAGAACATTCATCGCTTTCCTGATTCCAAGGTGACCGACGAGTGGGGTGTTCAGCCCGATGAGGAAGTTCGGTTCACTCGAAAAGAACTGGAAGACTACGACGGATATCGGCGAGCACGCGATGTCCTGAGCGAGTCAGCTCCACCGAAATCTGACTTCAAGGATCGTCAGTTCGAGAAAGCCCTGGAGAAAGTTCAGGCGATGTTGAATGGCGAGTCGACCGACAAGAAGCCAGCAACGGAGGATTCAGACAAGCCCGAAGAAAAGCCCAAAGCAGCAGCCTGAGGGGTGACATTGCGTCTCTGAATCAACTTGATAAAAAGCTGCGGTAATGGTCGAGAATCGGCACTTGACACTCCGATTTTTCAGGACTACGATCCCGCGCAAAGTCTGACCTGGCTACGAATTCCAGCGAATTCTTTCAGACTCTGTGGATGGACTCAGTAGTCAATTCGAGTCTGCCGATAAGTGTCGCGTAAACGGTTTCACACCTCTGATTTCGCCATTGAATGCCGATACGCTCGGCGGACACAAGAAAGGGATGCAGAATGACTCACGTCGTCGCCGAACCCTGTTTCAACTGCAAGTACACGGACTGCGTTGTCGTTTGCCCTGTAGAATGCTTCTACGAAGGCGAAGCCATCCTCGTGATTCACCCCGACGAATGCATCGACTGCGAAGCCTGCGTTCCGGAGTGCCCGGTTGAGGCAATCTTTCACGAAGACAACCTGCCGGAAGAATGGGCCGACTACAAACAGCTCAACGCCGACATGGCTCTGGAATGGCCGGTCATCACCGAAAAGAAAGAGCCACTGGGCGAATAGTTGTTCGTTGCTGGCTTAAGCTGAAAACAATCCAACAGGCGGTTGATCCTGGTGATCAACCGCCTGTTTTCGTTGGCAATACCTGACACAGTCATCAGAGCGATGTATCTGGCAATGTTCCGTGGCATCCTGACGAACGACTCACGTCAGTCCACTGTTCCCGGAATTTCCCGCATGACCATCGGCCGACAAATGAGCGACACGCCTTAACCTGCATAATCGTTAAAGTCGAAATCAAGTTGGAGTCGATGAAGTAACCAGTAGCCGATTATTCAGGCAGGGAATCGTCCGCGCGCGTTTCCACAACTGCTTTGATCGACATTTCAGTCGCTGTTATCGGCAGCCTGAAGAGCCTGCATCGTGAATGACCCGCATCGACTGAGGACGACGCTTTATGACTTCAGCTTCGAAAGACCGTAAGGACCAGGTTCGTCTGGGCTTTATGACTGCAATCGAGATTGTCGATCGCACTTTCGTCGGCGGTCTGCTCGTAACTGATCGTTTCGGACGCCCGCTCGAATTTCAATGTACGACTCCCGTTAAGCCCAATCGGACACAGGAACTGCTTTACGGTCCGACATTGGTTCCGTTCATTCTTGGTGAGCTGCTTGGCAAGACGCTGCTGGATCGGATCTCCGTAAAGCCGACTCTCGTATTGACGAGTCGAGTTGAGATGCTGCAGCTACGGCCAACTGCAAGTTTGCCTGTGCTCTTCGACGAAGCGTCTTCTCCGTCAGACTCAAGCGACACGGCGACACGGACCGAAGTGCAGAAGGATCAGCAGGTACGTTTCGGACGGCAGACCTTTCGCATGCACAAAGACTTCCTCAGCGATCGAGCCATCGTGGAGCGAATCGCGTTGGAACTGTCGGACGACGCCAACATGCACGAACCGCTGCAGCGTGTCGGTGAAGCGCTACGCGAGACGATGTCCACGGTTGCGGTGAGACCGCGTGTTGCTTGACGGCCTACAGGAAGCGTTCCTGCCTGACTACTGATGCCGGAGCCACTTTCATGTTGTCTGCTCAAAATCACCGAAACTTGCCTGAGCGCGATGCGTCCTTTGACGTGCCATGTCCGCGAGCGTTTGATTTCCCCTTCGAAACATCGACTGTCGAATTGTTACCAACAGTCGACATTTTCTCGTCTGGATCAAACGTCGCTCTCAACCGTTGGCTCGGCATCGAGTGTCAGAAAATCGAAGCTGGTCTGGTGGTCGGTACTGTGCCATCGTGGAAGCCTGGTTGGCCAAAAGTCCATACCGTCGGACTCGCTTTTCCGGAGGCGATCGAGTTTCAGCCGGCCCCGACCGAAAGAGACGGCGAACAGCTGAAGACGTTGCGAGCTCGCAAGAAGAAACCGGATGGCGAGTCCGATGACAGCCAAGTCGCGACAAAGTCGACACGACTGAGGCCGCCCAGTGATGCGCTTTCGCTGGAGGACCGGCTCTTCTACATCCTGCAACCGCCACTTGAAACCATGCTGGCCGGACAGGATTTGATCATGCCGTTCGAGCCGTTTCCGCATCAGTACGAAGGCATTGGCTGGCTGTTTTCTCAGAAGTCGGCGTTGCTGGCTGACGAGATGGGCCTCGGCAAAACCATGCAGATGATTACGGCTGTTCGACTGCTCCTGCGAGGCGGCCAGATCCGCCGAATTCTGCTGGTCTGCCCCAAACCACTGATTCCGAACTGGCAGCGTGAATTTCGCGCGTGGGCCGAAGAACTTCCGGTGGTTACCGTTGAAGGCGACACCGCACGCAGGAACCTGATCTGGAAGATGCCCGGCGTCCCCATTCTCATTACGAACTACGAAGTCATGGTTCGCGATATGGAAGCGATGCCGGAAGACGAGCGACCGAAGTTCGATCTTGTGGTGTTAGACGAAGCTCAGCGCATCAAGAATCGCGACTCGAAGACTGCGGTTGTGACTCGGGACCTTAACCGAAAGCGGAGCTGGTGCCTGACCGGAACGCCGATCGAGAACCGTCCGGAGGAGCTGGTATCGCTGTTCGAGTTTCTGGAAGTGGTCCCGCCTCGTGCAACACCCGACCTGCGGCAACTGTCACGACTGGCCGACGTCTACATTCTGCGACGCACCAAAGATGTTGCCATGAAAGATATGCCTCCTCGTCTGGACCGGGACGCTTACCTGGAACTAAGTCCCGCTCAGCAGTACGCCTACACCGTCGCCGAGAAAGAAGGCGTCGTTCAGTTGAACGAGATGGGCGACCAGGTCTCCGTGCAGCATGTCTTCGAACTGGTACTTCGCCTGAAGCAGATTACCAACTTCGATCCGCTGACGAATGAAAGTTCGAAGCTTGACCGGCTCGTCGCCGACATGGAGGAAATCGCACAAAGTGGTGGCAAAGCAATTCTTTTCAGTCAATGGACGAAGGTGCTGGACTGGCTCGGTGCTCGATTGCAGCAGTTCAATCCTTTGATCTACCACGGTGGCGTTCCAACAAAGAAACGGGAACCCATTCTGGCCGAGTTCAAAGCGGATCCAACGAGACACATTCTGTTGATGAGCTATGGCACGGGTGCTGTGGGTTTGAATCTGCAGTTTGCCGGATATGTCTTCCTGTTTGATCGCTGGTGGAATCCGGCTGTCGAAGATCAGGCCATCAATCGAGCGCATAGAATCGGCCAGACGAGCACCGTCATCGTGACTCGCTTTATCTGCAAAGATACGATCGAGGAGCGGATCGACGCGATCCTGACACAGAAGCGAGCCATCTTCGAAAGTATTCTGGGTGCAGGTGACGAATCCAATGTGACACTGAGTCTGAATGCTTCTGAAATCTTTGGCCTGTTTGACCTGAAAGCAAGGCACGGCAAGGGGACAAAGAAGATAGCTCCAGCGAAAGCTGAGGATGCGAAACAGGACGCCGCTTGAAGCTGCCATATTGATCCCATTCAGCCAGCCCCATAAGTTGCCGCGATGCCCGATAGAATCCGAGTTCTGTTCGCGATCGGATCTCTCGGTGGAGGCGGCAGCGAGCGGCAGATCGTTAACATTCTGCGGCACATTGATCGATCGAAGTTTGAGCCGTGGCTCTACCTCGTCAGTCGAACCGGCGAGTTTCTCCGGCACGTGCCAGACGATGTACAAGTGAAGTCATTTGATGACACACCACCACTGACTGGCTGGTATCTGCCGGGTCGAATTCGTCGAGCACAAATCGATCACTTCGCGAGAATGTTGAGCGATGAGCGGATCGATGTCGTCTACGATCGAACTTCGCACATGACGTTGATCGCCGCTCCGGCGTGTCAACGGGCCGGTGTTCCGCGCCTGTCCACGGTTGTTGCGAACCCAGCGAGTGACCTGAGTGAGAATTTCCGACGATTCCGCTGGCTGAAAACGAGGCTCCTGCAACAGGCATATCGGACTGCCGCACGAGTCATCGCTAATTCAGACTCACTCGCTCAGGAATGTCGTAACTTTTATCGGCTCGGCGAAGACCAGGTTGTTGCGATCCCTAATGGATTCGACTTTGACTATATCTCCAATCGTGCTTCCGAGGCACTCTCTAACAATGCAGTTGGTTCAGTGGGATTCCAGATTGTCACGGTCGGGCGACTTGAGGACTGCAAAGGGTTCGATGTCCTCTTCGATGCGGTAAACGAACTGGTCAACGTTCGGGGACACATTAATCTTGCCGTCACTGTGGCAGGAGCAGGAGCAAGAGAACAGGCATTAAAGCATCTGGCCGCACAACATTGTCTGGACCAGGTGATTCACTTTATCGGATTTCTGGACAATCCGTATCCGCTGATCAAGTCGGCGGATTTGTTCTGCCTGACGTCGCGTTACGAGGGCATGCCAAACGTGCTTGTCGAAGCGATGTCACTTGGCGTGCCGGTGCTATCAACCGACTGTCCGCATGGCCCTCGTGACATCCTGTTGGGTGGTGAACTTGGGGCTCTTGTCCCGCCAGGCAGTCCGATATTGATTGCTGACGGTATTGAACAGGCAATGCAACGTCGTTCCTCAAACGAACTGCGTACGGCGAAAGCTCAGGCGTCGGTGCTTGCACGCTTCGGAGTTAAGCCCACGACACTCGCGCTGGAAGAACAGCTGAATCGTGTTGTTCGAAAATGATCAACTCACAATCGTGTCCGGAATCACGCTGAATTTGAATCGTGAGTGTCACTGAAGTGGCCTCATGTAATGGCTCACGAATTTCAGAAGTGCGAGTAGACAGATACCAGTCGGCCAGTTGAGTCGCAGGCATGGCCAATCAGGTCTGCAGCTCATACGCTGGAAGCCTTCAATGCCACGTATTTTGATTCAGTCCCGGACGGAAGATCCAATAGAGGAACTCTCTTATGACGCGCTCGATTGTTGCTGCCGTACTGATCGCTTCAGGTTTGCTTGTTGTCGGACAAGCACGGAGTGAAGACTTCGCGCGACGTGTGCCACTGCTGCCCGTTAAGTTCGAACAGACAGATTGGCCGTGGTGGCGGGGCGCTGAACGCAATGGACATGCCTCGCCTGAACAGACGCCGCCGCTGACATGGAACGAAACGGAAAACGTGGTCTGGAAGGTTCCCGTGCCTGGTCGCGGACACGGGTCTCCAGCGGTCGTCGGTACACGAGTTTTTCTGGCGACGGCTGAAGAGGACACGCAGGTGCAATCGATGCTTTGCTTCGAGCGAACCAGCGGGAAGCAGCTCTGGAAGACAGAACTCCACAAGGGCGGATTTCCGAAGAAGAG
>JAQBWV010000268.1 GCA_027624335.1 Planctomycetota bacterium | reverse complement strand
TCAGCGACCAGGTGCGAATCCTGGAAGATCGTGACGGTGACGGCCGCGCCGACGTCTCAAAGATTTTCGCTGGCGGATTCAACGAACCGCTCGACGGACTGGCCGCCGGCCTCATCGCGAGAGACGGCGACGTTTATCTCACCAGCATTCCGCATCTGTGGCTGCTGCGAGACACCGACGGCGACGGCGAGGCCGATGTTCGCAAATCGCTGCATAGAGGCTTTGGTGTGAATTGTGGATTCCTGGGTCACGACCTGCACGGTCTCGTGTGGGGGCCGGACGGTCGCTTGTATTTCTCAGTAGGTGATCGAGGCTTCAATCTGAAGACGCCGGAAGGTCGACATCTTTACGGACCTCGGCGCGGTGCCGTCTTTCGCTGCGAAGCTGACGGATCCGATTTGCAGGTCGTGCATGTCGGGCTGCGAAACCCGCAGGAGCTGGCGTTTGACGAGTTCGGCAACCTGTTCGCCGCCGACAACAACTGCGACAAGGGAGACCTTTCGCGTCTGGTCTACGTCGTTGAAGGCGGCGATTCCGGCTGGAACATGGCTTACCAGACGATCCCCGAACCCTATCAAACGGGCCCGTGGCACGCTGAGAAAATGTGGCACGTCAACGCGCCGGATCAACCGGCCTGGATCGTTCCGCCCGTTGGTGCTCTTGGAGCCGGCCCATCAGGTTTTTCCTACTACCCAGGCACCGGTTTGAGCGAGCGCTACCGAGGCCACTTTTTCCTGTGCAACTACACGGGCAACGGAGGCATCGAGTCGTTCGCTGTCGAGCCGCAAGGTGCGGCATTCAGGACTGTCGATGAGCACGACTTTCTGAAACCGATCAAAGCAACCGATGTCGACTTCGGCTACGACGGCAAGATGTACGTCGCCGATTTCGTCAACCTCGACTGGAGCGGCAAGAGCCTCGGCGGACGCATCTACACGCTGTTCGATTCCACCCGCATTGCCAGTGATGAAGTTGCAGACGTCCGCACGCGATTCGCCAAAGGCTTCAAAGGTCTGACCGAAAGCGAACTGGCTGCAGGTCTGAAACATCCAGATATGCGAGTTCGTCAACGCTGCCAGTTTGAACTGGCCGGTCGTGACTCAGACGCAGCGACAAGCGAGTTGACGTTTTCGACACTGGCCTTTCACCGATCCGGTGACGAAACCCGGCAGGAGCGACTGGGAAGGCTGCACGCCGTGTGGGGTATTGGACAACGAGTACGTCAGGGACGAAGCGAACAATTGCTGGTGTTGCTCCGCAACCTTCTCGTCAACGACCTTGATTTTGAAGTCAGGGCTCAGAGCGCGAAAATGCTCGGAGAAGCTCGTGATCACACTGCCTCGCCGTTGCTGATCGAACTGTTGGATGACGACTCGGCCCGGCTGAAATTCTTCGCCGCCGAAGCGCTCGGTCGGATCGGTGATCCGGCGGCGATCGATCCCCTCTTCGAAATGCTGGCGCAGAACGCCGACTCGGACCTGTACGTCAGGCACGCCGGTGTCGTCGCTCTGGCTTCGATCGCAGACGTTCCGGCATTGTTGGACCGCGTGAACGCAAAGTCGGCCGCCGTGCGCCTCGCCACACTGCTTGCACTTCGCCGAGCAGCTCCGGAACACGTCAGCCGATTTCTCGTCGACGCGAATCTGAGAATCGTCACCGAAGCCGCACGAGCCATCAACGACCTGCATCTTGACGATCAGACACCAGCGCTTGCGAAGTGTTCAACCATGATCGGTGGTTCCGAGGAACCGTTGCCAGACGCACTCGTGCGGCGAGTGATCAATGCGAACTTCCGACTGGGGCAATCATCAAACGCCGTGGCCGTCGTCGAAATTGCAACGAATGACAGAATGAACTCGGTCATGCGAGCCGAGGCTGTTTCGTGCCTCTCCGACTGGACTTCTCCCGGGAAGCGGGATCGAGTCACCGGCTACTGGCGACCGGTTAACGCTCGCTCCGGCGAAACCGTTCGCAAAGTGATTGAAGCCTCGGCCGCTAAATTGCTGAGTTCAGCAGATGGAACATTGCTGCCATCGGTGCTGGCTCTGGTCGGGAAGTACGACATCCAGGTCAACGATGACGACCTTGCGAAATGGGCCGTCGATGAACAGCGGTCAACGGCAACTCGCAGAGCCGTGCTGCAACTTCTGGCTTCGCGCAAGGCGAAACAAACGCCGTCTCTGATTCAGGAATTTCTGTCTTCAAAGGACGACCAACTTCGAATAGTCGCCAGAGAGTTACTCTCGATCGACGATCCTCAGGCAGCCGTTGCTTCAGTCGGACAATCGATTCGCGAAGCAGCCGCTACTTCGTCCGAGCTTCAAGCCGGTATCAGACTCCTCAGTGAAGTCGCTCGACCGGACGCAGATCGGTTGATCGCCGCCGCTCTTGAGCAAGTGATCAATCGTGGCAATGGCTCCGCAGAGAAGTGGCCCCGCGTCAACGGCCTGGAACTGGACATCGTCGAAGCCGCTTCAAAGCGAAACAGTGGACGAATTGCAGAACTGTTCGCACATTACCGGCAGGCTGAGATTCAAGCATCGCAAAGCGAGCCTCTGGCGAAGTTCAGACCAGCACTATTTGGAGGCGATGCGGCGTCGGGCCGGTCGATTTTCTTCGGACATCGCAAAGCACAATGCTTGAGGTGCCATAAAGTCAACGGCCTGGGCGGCGACGCCGGGCCGGACCTGTCCAAGGTTGCCGAGCGAGCCAGGGGCAATCGTGAATTCCTGCTTGAGTCGTTGATCAATCCGCACGCAAAACTGGCGAAAGGCTTCGGGACAGTAACCGTCGTGCTCGACGACGGAAAAGTCATCAGCGGAACCGTCGCCTCCGAGACCGAATCCACACTGGTCCTCCGCACGCCGGACGGAAAGCTTCGAGAGATACCGATTTCGGAAATCGACCAGCGAGTGAAACCGAAATCTCCCATGCCACCAGTGGGAGAAGTTCTGTCCCTCCGGGAAATACGGGACGTCGTCGAATACCTCAGCATGCTTCGCTGAGGCCATCGAACATTCTCGCTGACGTTTTGCCGTAGTAATGGCGACCGTTACTCTCGTGACCTGTAATTCAGGCGAACGGGTGATTGAGGGCTAAGTATCGTTTCTTCGCTGAGCTGCATATCTGCGTACGAATGAGTTTTGTGTCCCGTTCCGAGAAATTCCCGAGGCGACCATGCTCCGAAACCCAACAATTGTCTTTCTGTGTGCCTGCGTCGCTGTTACGGGATTTGCTGACGAAGGATCGAATCCCTGGAAGGTCATCCGAGACATCGAATTCGCGCACCCGGACGGGCACTCGCTGAAACTTGATCTGTATCTTCCTGAGGATCGCTCGGAACCGGTTCCGGTTGTCGTCTTCGTTCATGGTGGAGGCTGGAAAAACGGCAGCCGCAAATCGGGAGAGAAGACCGCCGCATGGCTGACCGGGCACGGGATTGCCGTCGCTTCAATCGATTATCGACTGACCGATGTCGCCAGGTGGCCAGCTCAGATTGATGACTGTTACGCCGCAGTCCGCTGGGTGCGACAGCACGCTGGCGAGTATCGCCTGGACGGTAACCACATCGGTGCATGGGGAACGTCCGCTGGCGGGCATCTTGTCGCGCTGATGGGAACTCGAAAGTTTGCTGGAAAGGAGACACTATCGAGTCGTGTTCAGGCTGTCTGCGACTGGTTCGGTCCGTCCGAGCTACTGACGATGCCGCCCAACAATGTCGGTGACGGACGCTCAGCAGAGGATGTTGCGAATTCCAATGGTGCGAAGTTGCTGGGTGCGACAGTGCGTGACGTGCCGGAACTCGCTCGTGACGCCAGCGGGATCGACCACGTGACGGCGGATGACCCACCGTTTCTGATCATGCATGGAGACAAGGATCCGGGAGTGCCGCTTGAGCAAAGCCGGAAGCTGCACGCGAAGCTGGTCAATGCTGGCGTCAGCTCGCGCCTGCATCCGGTTAAGGACGCCGGACACGGCGGCAAAGAGTTTGCCACTGCGGAGTCACGATCGCTCGTCGCGAACTTCTTCAAGAGAACTCTGCAGCCGGAATGGACTCAGGGAGCCGGTCCTGACTCTACGTTCGCGATGCGGGATGCAGATCCAACCACGGCCTGGAGTGTCGTACGCAACGAAAACATTCTCTGGCAGAAAACACTGCCGGAAACGGGGCAAAGCACAGTCGTCACGAGCGGCGGAAGCGTGTTCTTCACCACGCTGATGCCAGTTGATGAAGATTCTTCACTCGGCCAGAACATTGTCGCCTGGTGTTGTGACGCGGCAACTGGCAAGACGATCTGGACTCGCGAGATTCCCGCGAAGCATCCGTTGCGGATCTCCGGATGCTTCAGCGACAGCTCGTCGCCGCCGCCGGTTACCGATGGCGAACGAGTCTGTTTCTTCAACGCGTCCGGGCGAATTTCCTGCTTCGATCTCAACGGCCAGGAACTCTGGACTCGCGAAGTGATGCCCGCTGGTCGAACGATGCCGTTTCTGGTTGACGGTTCGGTGGTGTTTATCCGGCAAAGTTACATGCCCGACGATCAAGGTCACTTCACACACGAGCACAAGCACGCGCCGGTTGAGCAGTGGACTCAGCTCGAAGCATGTGATCTCTTATCGGGGAAACCCGTCTGGGAAACGAAATGCGGATTAAACATGGGCTGCGTGCCTCTGCTGCAGACGCTGAGCGATGGTCGTCGCGTGATTGTTGTGGGACGAGGCGGCGGACACTCGCCTCCAGAAACACCCGAGGGAATTTCACTCATTGATGCATCCAGCGGAAGTACGATCTGGACGTTACCGCTGCCCGGTTTCATGAGCACGATGACCTTCAATGTTGTACGCGATCAGGTACTTGTCTTTCACGGTGGCGAGCACCTGTGGGTTGACGCGCTGACGGGAGAAATCTCGCGACGCGTTTCTATTATTGATGATGTTCTCTTGCGGGCTCGGTCTGGTGACACCTGGGTTACACAAACGCGATCGCTGGCAGCTGGCAAAAGTCTCCGCGAGATTATTCAGCAGTCGAACATACTGGTCGGCCCGTACCACTACTTCCGTAGTTACACGCAGCCGTGGCTCGGTCGAATCCACGTCGTTTCCGGAAAAGTGGAATATCTGCAACTGCCTGTGCAGTCACAGCCAGCAATGCAGCGAGCCAACGATCGATGGCTTTGGACGTGGCAGGATATTCCGGCGGATCGGCTTGAGGAGTTGAAGCGAGGCGGGAAGAAGTTACAGAAGGAAATCCCGATTACGCAGTGGGCTTTTGAACCGAACGACATGAAGAATTCACGAGGTCATGTTGTGGTTGGGGATGCTCGTTCAAGAGGCAATGGCTGGGGGCACCATGCGTCGGCAATTCCAACGGCGATCGGAGATTTCCTTTACGTTCCCATCATGAGCGGCAACGTTTACGTGCTGCGGCATAATGCCGAGACGCTTGACGAGAATGCACTGATTTCGATCAATGATCTGGGAACAATCGGCCAGTCGTGGAACCGGGCCAGCATCAGTTTCTCGCAAAAGAAACTGTTCGCCCACACCATCGGCAAGCTGATCTGCATCGGCCAGTGATAATGAGTTTCTGCGTAGCACCATCAGTACAGGAACATCTTCATGGATCCTTCGTGTCTTGAGCATTGCCTGACTGACAACGAACGGAGTTTCTTCAACGAACAGGGTTACCTGATTATCGAGGACGCTCTCGATCTGGATTCGATTGATCGGTTGACTCAGATTGTTGACCGGATCGACAGCCGAGAGCGTACGCTGGAGTTGGGCGATAAGCTGCTGTCCGTCACGAATATTCTGCATGAAGACTCGACGCTGCTGGATCTGGTAGATTTGCCGACGGTGTTTCCGAAGGTGTGGGGCGTTCTCGGCTGGAATATCTATTCGTACCACACTCACATGGATGTGACACCGCCAGCGAATGCTGAATTCACGGCGTGGCAGGTCGCCTGGCATCAGGACAGTATGCGGGTGAACGACGAAATCGAGATTCACCCCCGACCGCGTTTGTCACTGAAAGTCGGCTTCTACCTGACCGATGTCAGCGAACCGGGTCGCGGAAACACACTGATCGTGCCTGGGTCGCACCTCGATGACGAACTTGATTGCCCGGAAGACGGACTTTCGAACCCCGTCGGTGCTGTTCCACTTTGCGTGAAACCAGGCAGCGCGGTACTGATCGATCGTCGCATCTGGCATTCTCGCAGCCGCAACGACTCTCGAATGACGCGAAAGGTTTTGTGGTACGGATACAGCTACCGTTGGCTGAAGCCCAAAGACGACATGACAGTGAGGCATCTGCTCGACGACGACGATCCCGTACGTGCACAATTGCTGGGTGCTGGTTCGGCCAACAGTGTTTACGATCCCGTTGACGACGATGTTCCACTGCGAGGCTGGCTGTCCGAAAATCGATCCAAAGACGCCGCCTGGACCAAACACCCACGTCCACAGGCTCGACCACCGTCAATGGTTCGCGGAAGAAACGCCGGACGACAGTGACAATCTGTTGGGACCGGTAGCAGTTCCTGAAATTCGAGCATGTTCGTCCGATCGCTGTTTAACTCGCAGGCTTCGCAGTCGCCCGCAACACGGTCGCCGTCATCTCACTGGTGTGCAATGAACCGGAAGACAATCATGTGACGGAGCAAAATCGAATCTAATTTGCCGACAATTCGTGGTTCAGTAGATCCATTTCCCCCCTTGCGGACTTGCTTGACTTACGGGTTTGGGGTCTTCATCATCACTCGACTCCTTCGGGATTTTCGTATCCCGGAGAGCAAGACACTTCACTACTGTCTGCGGGCCCAAGAAAATTGCTGACAGCCTCAGCCGATCGGTTTGTTAGATTCCCGATTGGAAAAGTACACGGCTTTTTCCTGCCGCACCGCTGGTACCGTCACTGTTCGAGCTAAACTGGAAATTGCAACATGTCAGCAGGTCATCGCCGGTTAGACATCGAGGAATCTGGTGACGTCACCATTGCCAGGTTCGTTGACAAAAAGATCCTCGACGAAGGCAACATTCAAATCATCGGGAACCAGCTTTTCAGTCTGGTCGAAGACGATGCCCGTACGAAGATCATTCTCGACTTTTCCAATGTCGAGTATCTGTCGAGTGCTGCCCTTGGCAAGCTGATCACGATGGACAAGAAGGTCAAGGCTGCAAAGGGCAAGCTGCGACTGTGTACCGTCCGACCCGACATCTACGAAGTCTTTGCGATCACGAAGCTGAACAAGCTCTTCGACATGCGAGACACCTTGGAGCAGGCTCTCGAAGGCATGTAACAGATCTGCGGCAGCCGTCACCACCAGATTGGTCGGGCCGGAAGTTGTCCTGCAAAGGCAGAATCACTGAGCTATGTCCAGCACCGAAGAGTTTGACGTCACGATCCCCAGCGACACGGCCAAGGGTCGTGAAGTGCAGGAGCAGATCGTAGGCGGAATGGAATCGCGAGGCTATTCGCCTCGCGATGTCTTCGGTGTTCGCCTTGCTCTCGAAGAGGCGCTGGTCAACGCCATCAAGCACGGCAACAAGATGGATTCGGGTAAGGTTGTCAGAGTTCAGTGGCAGATAGACGAGGTCCATGTTCGAGTAGTGATTGAAGATCAGGGACAAGGATTCACGGTAGAGGAAGTTCCTGATCCGACTGATGATGAGAATCTCGACAAACCCGGTGGGCGTGGCATCATGCTGATGAGATCGTTCATGAGTCTTGTTGAGTACAACGAGTCTGGAAATCGCCTAACGCTGGAAAAGCGAACTGACGATAAGAACGACGATCAGGCTGTCTAAGATCAGGCTAACTGATTGTCTGACCTGAGAAAGTGTCATTATCGAAAGTTTTCGCCCGTCAGTAGACGAAGTTGAAGCCGAACACTCTTGATACGGCACAAGCGGTCTTCTATGTTTCGTCGCTGTTCACATTCCCCTGTAGCTCAGTTGGTAGAGCGAGCGGCTGTTAACCGCTAGGTCCTTGGTTCGAGTCCAAGTGGGGGAGCCTTCTCATCGCGGACTGGTGAGTCGCATGCTGCGACTACCTGCCGGCATCGGCGGTGCAGCGTTTCAGTCCGAACTACATGTTTTGCTACATGTTTCGGAGGAAACCTGCCATGCCGCGAAAGCCAAAACTGCCACAGATTCGTTTCCACAAGACCACTCGTCAGGCCTACGTGCGCCTCGACGGTAAGATGGTCTATCTGGGGACAGCAACGCCCAACGACGTTCCCGCATCTGTAAAACGGCGTTACGACGAGACGATCGCTCGTTGGCTTGCCGGAAAGTCTGTCGACCCATTTGGGATGAGCGTCGACGAGTTGGCGATCCGCTACATCGAATATGCCCGCCTTCACTACCGAAAGAATGGTGAAGAGACGAGCGAGGTCACCAGTATTCGTTCTGCGTTGCGACTGTTGGTGAAGGCAGACGGTACGACAAGAGTGCAAAAATACGGCCCTCTCAAACTTCAGGCTCTTCGGGCGAAAATGATCGACGCTGGCTGGCGTCGGAAAAGTATCAACAAGCAGATCGGACGCATCCGCCGAATGTTTCGGTGGGGCGTCTGCCAGGAGATTGTGACGCCGGAGGTACTTACCTCTCTGAATTCATTGACCGGCCTGGGCGCTGGACGCAGCAAAGCCATTGAGTCAGCTTGTGTAGCGACAATTAGTTTTCCCGGCTGGCGACAATTAGAAGTTCCGGTTGATGACTGTGTTGCTT
>JAQBWV010000267.1 GCA_027624335.1 Planctomycetota bacterium | reverse complement strand
GTAATCGGCGCCGGAATTGATGGCGCCGATTCATTCACCCTGAGAAGTTGCGCCAGTTAAACCTGTGCATAACTTCCACCGGTCAATACCAATGCCTTATCGTATGACTGACCTCAAACTACTTCAGTCTATCGCTGAACTGCTCGATGGTTGGGACACAGACGGCTCGTTCTTTTCCACTGGAATCTGCGTCCCGTCGTTTCGAAACGCCCCGGTTCGAAGATATGTCGAAGTAGCATCGATGACGCTTGAATTGAATGGCAGAAAGGAATGCAAAACGGGGAACGTGATCGAATCCCTCGCTCCGGCAAGGTAGGCACTGGACACTGCTACGAGACCATCGTCATCGCCAGGAATCAGAGGATTGTACCCATCATCAGTTCCTTTGCCGCCCGCAATCACAGCGAACGGGATCCTCGGTTCCGCAAGGTTTGCAATTACATCGGAATCGCGAGTCCCCAGCTGTTGCCCGGATGGGCCAAGGATGAGCCGGTACAAGTGCCAGTCCCGCAACAGGTCGGCAACTTCGGCGCCTTTGTTGGGAGTTCCCATCATGATCAGGCAACGTGCCCGCGGATCTCCGCCCTGACCAAGCCAGGATCTGACAACCAACCCTCCCAGGCTATGAGTGACGAAGCTGATTTTCTCGACGCCTTCAAGTGATTTAACCACCCGACCAAGCATTTCGGCTGATGCCGGAATGTCGACCCGCGTGCTGGGATAATCGAAAGGAACAACCAGGTAGCCGTCTTTTTCGAGCCGAATCTGAAGTTTCTGCATCGCCTTCGACGATCGAAAAATGCCATGTAGTAGCACGACGGCCTCGCCCCTCATTGGGGCAAAATTCTGTTCGAGCCGGATCTCGTCGAGCCTGGCTTTGCATTTGTCGAAGCTGCCCCATGCGTACCGAACATCCCGTGGGTCCAGGAGGCGGAAATGGCCGGTGTAAACGTTTTGCTGGATCGTCCATCCCCGGAAGAAGTGAACATCCCCCCATAACTGTCGGCCACCGAGCGTCTTCATGGGAACATTTACCTGAGGTATGGCGTCGTTCTGATCAACTTCCGAAGGCGGGCCGTCGGCATGCAACGGGCGAAAATTGCCCATCAGAAAAACATGCAGCAACGCAGTATATCCACCGCAGAAACATAGTCGCCGTAGAAGCGTCATCGGGTGAATCCAGGCTGGCAACTGATAACACTCCTGCAACGGAGAAACGGCTAGCGACTTTCCGACGAGTGCGACAGAGTCGAATAAACCCCGCAGAGTCATGATCTCACTGCAGAGTCATGGACACACTCTAAAGGTGGCCATTCTCAGCAAAGCAGGAATTTCTGCGAAGCTCGCAACGGTATCGGCACCGGCAACATACAGCGAATCTAGTCTTCTTGAAGATATCTGCCCACTCCAATTGGCGACAAACAGGAAGAATCGATTACAACCTTGTAACGTGCGGACTCTCTGTTTCCTGCGGAAAATCGCACCGCAGAAGTCGCCACAGAAGATCGAATCTGCTGACTTCAGGATTATCGTATGAATTGTCCGTTCTGCCGCCATGACGAAACCAAGGTGATCGATTCGCGTGCAAGCGAGCCGACCGTCATTCGCCGACGTCGCGAATGCCTGAAATGCGAACGGCGTTTCACGACGTACGAGAAAATCGAGCAAGCACTGATCAAGGTGATCAAGAAGGATGGCTCGCGAGTCCCGTTTGACAAAGAAAAGATTCGATTTGGTTTGGAGAAGGCCTGTTACAAGCGACCAGTCAGCCAGGAGAAAATCGAACTTCTGATCAACACGGTCGAATCCGATATCTACGACAATTTCGAAAACGAAGTGCCGGCGCGATACATCGGCGAGAAAGTTTTCAACCAACTTCGAGAGATTGACCAGGTAGCTTTTGTACGATTTGCTTCGGTATATCGCGAATTCAAAGACGTCAACGACTTTGTCGAAGAACTGGGACCAATGCTCGACCAGTGGGTAGAGCACCCTCGCTGATTCACCGATAAATAAATATCGCCGCTGATGATTGGGGGCTCGGCCTTCGTCGTGACTATCCCCGACGAACGTGACCGCTTTTGCCTCCGACCTTTTCGATGAGCTCAAGCGGGCCGATCGACATCCAGCGATCCACAGCTTTGCACATGTCGTAGATCGTCAACGCTGCAATACTCGCTGCGGTCATCGCTTCCATTTCGACGCCTGTGCGTCCGTGGTTGCTGACTCGGACTTCAATTCGAACGCGGCGGTCGTCCACGAATTCGAAGTCGATCGCCGCACTGTCGAGCCCCAGCGAATGGCACAGTGGAATCAAAGTCTGAGTCTGCTTTGTCGCCATAATCCCAGCCAGCCGTGCCACTTCGAGCACGTCACCTTTCGCCAGCTGCCGGTCCCGAATCAGCTTCAGCGTGGAAGGTTCCATCGAGACGAAGGCCTGAGCACGAGCCATCCGCTCAGTGATTTCTTTGGCACCAACATCCACCATTCGGCTGGCACCGGAAGAATCGAAATGGGTCAGTTCACCGGGCATTGCATTTTGCTTTCAGCAGTAATCGAGCCTGCAGAATCAGGAATGAAGCTCGTCTCCGGTCGAATTTTCAGTGGGCTCCAGCTTCCTGATCTGGGCGAATAGCACATCGCGACGCTCAAGTATCCTGGACGGAACATCGATTCCGAAATCAACCAACCGTTCAATAACAGCGACAAGCGTTCGTTTCAGCTCCACATCGACGCATGACGTCGTCGTGGCGCTAACGATCGACTCATCGTACTCCTGTCGCAGCCGTTTCATCTCCCGCTGATCGAAGCGACAGGACTTACAGCGATTCGGAAAGGAGTCGACGATAAACCGGTACTCTTCATACCAGACCCGTTGTTCATTCATCGAGAACAGGAATTCGGCACCGCAATCCCTGCACACGATTGTCGTATCGACGTACCAGTGACGCGGAGCGACAGTGTAGTTCTGCCGGTCGATGTCCGCACGCAGTACGTTGCCATAGTCGAGCGAGACGTAAGTCCCGCACATGAAAAAGTGTGGCGGCATTAACTCGGGCGATGTCGATCCGAAAATGTCCATCGATCTGGTATCTCCCGTGTCGATTCCAGAGAGGCGCCACAAAAGCCTATTCCACCACTCTGAAATCAGCTGGAAAAACGGCGACATATCACGACTTTCGTCCGACCTGCCTGACGAGTGTAAATCAAGGTGCCGACTCCCTGCCCTTCCATGGGAAGTTTTCTTCGAACAACCTCGGCCTGAATCGGTACGTGTCGACATTTTATTTCGGCCTCGCCAAACTTGTACCTCCCGAAGGCTCGCCGAACGTCGCGGTCGTTGTTCGGCAGATTCTCCAGCACTTCGAACGGTCGGACAAACGGCGAATCGACCCATATATCTCCGGTGAGATACTCTTCTGCATCATCGAGACGCCGCAAACCCAGTCGTTCAGCCAGCGCATCAACTAATCCGGATCTGACGACTGCCGGATCCGGATCGTAAATCCAGGCTCCCAGCTCTCCGACGTTGGTCCATGCCGACAGCGGTTCTGCGGAGAGTGTCGCTCCGGACGGCAGGACGGTCGCGCGGAATGAAGCATCGCCAGCCAGTTCCCCGAACCAGATCGTCGCCTCCCGACATTCTCCGCCGAGGCTGACAAGTTCCACTTCGCAATTGGCGAATTTCCCACCAAAGTTGCTGGCCGGACTCAATTTTATTGCTCCTCCCGGGAACTGACTTGTCAGTTCAAGCAGGACCGATAAACCGGGCTCACAATCCTCGACCCGTCTGACTCGCTGGCCTGCTCCGGGACGACGATCCGGATCGATGTGCAGCAGACCGTCTCGCAATTTGACGTCGCCGATGTCGCTGCCGACAACGGCTATCCGGTCGGCGACTCCGTAAACCTCAGCATTCCATTCAGTCATCAGGCAACATGGCGGCGACAGATCGACGCTCGTCACATCACAGCCACGCAGTCCCAAAGCCACTGAATCGGCACCGATTCCGCAGCAGAAATCGTAGACCCTCCCGGCAAAGCGGCCTGCCTTATGTGCGGCGACGACTTCCGAAGTCGCCTGTTCGAGCCCCTTTGGCGAAAACCACATTTCGCCAGCCCGCGAAAATCTCGCTGCAGCCCGTCGCCGCAGATCTGTCTGAGTAATTGCCGCTCGAACCACATCCGACGAAAAATCTTTACGAAGCTGCTTCTGCAGCCCGAGTTCCGACTCGTAACCCTCGGCCAGTCGTTCGAAGATCTGTGGGGTTGCCTTCAGTTCTCTCAGAATTCGGCACGCGTCCTCCGCAGAGGCGTTTTCAGAATCAGCAGTCACAAAGAGTCTCTCCTCGGAAACTTTTTCCCACACGTTTCAGGAAGCAGACTGGAATGGGTTCCCGGCTTCAACCGTCCGACTGATGTCTGACTGAGAATCTCAAAACTTAAGTCGACTTGCAGTAATGAGCGAATCCGTGCGCCTCAAGGTTTCCACAATCGGAACGACCGGACGCACTCGGCGGGAGGTACTTCCCCGTGCCATGAATGAGCAACCGTGCGAGACGGTGCAAGCCGATATTCCGGCGTAACCGCTTCGGTTCACGCAACGCGAAGGGATTTCTCTGCCATGAAGACAGCTCGAACAATTCCGATCGCCATTCTGAGCGTCGTAGCCGTTGCCACATTTTCGCTGGCCGGCCCGTTTACGCACATGTTCGAATTGAGACAGGAATTGCAGTGGCGGACCGATCTGAATCTCGCGCACAACGAAGCTGTTCAGAGCAACCTTCCCATGCTGATCATGATTGACGCCGATTGGTGCCCCCATTGTGAGAAGATGAATGATTCGACGTTTTCGGACACCAGCCTGATTAAATATATGAATGAGTCGTTCATCCCCGTTCACTTGCCTCTAAACGGCAACGAGCGAGTCGCCGAGATTCTGGATGTCGAGCGAATCCCATGCTCGATCGCTCTGAGCCCGCGAGCAGACCTGCTGGGACGCGTGGTTGGCTGTGTGAACACCGTGCAATACCGGGAAACGCTGGCCAAAGTCCGTGTACTGCAGGCACGAGTCGAACATGAATTCGCCGTACCGCCGAAATAAGGTCGGACAAATAGGTTTTCCTGGAATTTCGGAGCCATCCTCTGGCACGGTCGACGTCGGATGTGTTCGACGAGTTTGACGTGTGCATGGAATTCGCCACTCAGCAGAAGTAGATCGGTCATGCGTGTCAGGCAACGGCCACACTGCTGTCCACGAAATGGTGACGCAGAATTAGTGAATCCGTGGGCACGACGACCTTCTGATCGGTAAAGTCTTGCAGGCAACAGCGGTCGGATTACCCTCCGAGTCCTGTACGACTTCCGAACTGAGTTCCAATTGCCTCCGAGCGAGCAACTTTCCGATGTTTTGTCGAAGTTCTCTGATCATCGTTTGCATGCTGACGCTATCGTCCGGAACGGTCCCGCTCCCTGGCTACGGCGCTGACGACTCGAAAACCACAAACGCTGTCGACAATGCTGCGAACGTCGAGCAGCCCCGCGACGCGGCTGCCCCACAGATCATCATCCAGTCGGGGTATCTCGGAAAGTGGTTTACGGAGGACGATGACGAAACTCGTCTACTCATCCTGCGAGTTTCAGTCACGAATCAGCACGCGCGACCGATCACGGTGGCTCGGTCAGCGTGGCTGCTGACCGCCAATGGCCAGGACATCCCCGCCATTCCCATGCCACCCGAACTTTCCGAAGTGACGATTTCCATTGACGGAAAGTCTCTCTCGATGGACTCGGTAAAGACTCATACATTGCGAATTGATGCTGGAAAGGAAGCTGCGACGTGGCTTGTCTTCAAGAACATTCCCGACGGAGGACCGCTTCCCGACCTAACGCTCACCTGTAACCTCCCGGAAGTTGCCAGAGTGAAGCTCGACGTCGATCAGATTTTTGCGGAGCGGCTCGGGCTGCGTATCGATAGAACCGGACCTGCCGACGCGATCGCCTTGCTGACGATCAATGGGTCTCTGGATACTGTCAACGTGGGAGTGCTGGCACAGAAAATCGACCTGATTTCTTCAACGCAGATTTGTCGGATCATTGTTCATTTTGCCGAAAACTCGACGGCCCCGGATCGAAATGTCGCTGGATGGTTGCGACAGGTCGCGCTGCAATCCGGCCGAAACCCAGTGATCAACGACAACTTCCCCACGATGCCGACATCAATCATTGACTTTCACATTGTGAACTTTCAGGACCCATCTCCAACGACCGATCTGGCTCGACGAACCGATGGCGGCGTTCGTTGGCCGACTCCTGAAACCGGCGCATGGAGTCCATCGACAAGAAACGTCCATCAGAGACTTGCCTCAGCCGTTGATTCAGCCGTCGCTCCTCTGTGCGACATTCTTTCGCGGGAGAAACTTCTGCAGGCAGTCCGACGCGGAGACTCGTTGACCAGGGCTGCCGTGATGAGGCACGGTTCAGAACGACTGATCGACGGCAATCTGCCACTGATTCTGTCCCTGATTATGGACGCCGATCCAGACGTCGCAAACGCAGCGATTTTCGCGCTGCGAAGTTCCAGCAATCCGGTGGCAATCAAATCCCTGGTAGAAATAGCGACTTCAGAAAACGACACTGCGGCAACGACGACGAACGACGCCAGCCCGGCATTACACGCACGACGAACCGTCGCCGTGCAAAGTCTCGCCGCGTCAAAGTACGCAGCGGCACACTCGGAAATCATCCGCCTGTTCTCGTCAGATGACTCATTCTTGCGAACGGCGACGGCAGCAGCCGTGACCGAAAACCCTCGACCAGTCTGGAGCGAACCACTGGTCGCTCTCTTTCAGAATTCGGGCGAAGCGAGACAGGTCGAACTGCTGCCAGCTCTGGCCGCGGTGGGGCATCCCCGCCTGTTAACGGTGCTGGAACAATGCCTGACGTCCAAAAGTGAGCAATTGAGTTCCGTCGCGCTGAACCTGTTGATCGCCTACGAGAAACCGGAAGCCGAACAGCTGGCTTCCGACTGGATGTTGCGACATCTCGAAACTTCGTTTCCATCACCGCAGGTGTTGGCATTTCTTCGCCGGACACGAGACCACCGCGCCGTACCACAACTACTGCGACACCTAAACGAGAAATCGGTCGACCGGGAAGATCTCCTGATGACTGTCCTCAGCATTGGAGACAACCGCGTTGCCGAGCAGGTCGCGGCCAGCTTCACCAGTTACTCAGTCAGCGAGCAATTCTTGATTCTGAAAGCGCTTTCTGAAGTTCGCAGCGAAGTGTTCTGGAAGCTGGTATCCGCCATCGTCTCTCGACCGGGCGATCCGGACGAAAGATCACTCGGCCAGGTCGTCGGATTACTTCAGGCCGAAGGCAGCGACCGAGCCGTCGCACTGCTGATCAAAGTCCTCTCCACAGCAGTCGCCGCGGCCAACGCCGCCAACGTCAAGGACTACGCAAGCCTGCGAACTCTGTCGACCGTTTGTTCGGCACTGGCATCGGTCGGAACTGCCGAAGCTCGCGACGCACTACGTGAGGCAGTCCGCAATTCCAGAAGTCGAGGTGGCGCACCTCACGAATCGCTCAGTCAGCTTTATCAACGTTCGCCGGCCATGCGTTTCGTGAGTCAGGGGATGAGCGTGCTGCGAGTTCGAGACCAGGTCGCCCTGGCGATGCTGTTTCTCGACGCTGCTGTGAAAACAGATCCCGAACTCCCAGTCGCGCGACTCGGTCGAGGCAACGCGGCGCTGCACATCGACCGCCCATCAGCCGGGGAACTCGAAACCGCCCGAGATGACTTCGCGCGATACGTCGAACTGGAGCCCGAAGAGTCAGAGGGGCACACCGGTCTGGCGCTGGTGCTCGTACGGCAAGGGAAAATCGATGCGGGCATTGCCGCCGGAGAAGCCGTCAGGGAGCAGGCCAGTGGCGACTCGGTCTACTACTACAACATGGCCTGCGTTTACGGGCGCGCGATCGAGCAGCTCGAAGCTCACTTAACTCCGGAGCAGCCCGAGCAGAAAAGCCAGATCGAAGACTTCCGCACACGAGGCGTCGTATTGCTGCAGGAATCAATCGACAACGGTCTGGATGATTCAAATCTCAGCTGGATGCAGGAGGACCCGGACCTCAAGACCATCCGCCAGTCCCTCGCCTTTGCCGAACTTCTGAAAAAGCATCTCGGAAACAATGACGCCGAGAGCCCGGAAAAGGCAGAGCCCAACGAAATAGCCCCACCCAAAGAAAAGATGGAACTGCCCAGGATCCCCACCGAATTGCAACCTCGCTGACCGATGAAGTGAACGGCGGCCAATGCGTCAGCGTGTTTTCCTTAGTGGCATTCTTGATCCGAGGAACACTGATCTGAAAAACCGATTGTGTTCTTTGAATTGCCGAAACATCAATTGCCTGTTCAATGACCGAGCTGCTGCGCGACGAGTCCAATCCGCCAGGACTTCTACTGCTTTCTGCCGACTAACGGATCCAGAAACTTGTAGAATTCCTGCGTCGCCGGATCGTCTGACTTGCCAAGGTCGTTATTCAGTCGGCTGTGATTGCTGTCGCTCTTGCCGTATGCCCTGGCCGGGACGTCCGCTGCCTGCAGCACACTCTCCAGTCGCTGTGCCTGCGCCCGTGTATCCGGATTGCCCGGAAAGTACAGGAGGAGGAACGGCGGAATACTCTTGTCGTTTGCCACGTGAGTCACAGCCGAGAAGTCGACATGTTTCTCCGGGTCGT